>CALWEB010000095.1 GCA_944376955.1 uncultured Agathobaculum sp.
AAGGAGATTATAGTATCATGAAAGTCATTCTCAAAGCCGATGTCAAGGGCAAGGGTAAAAAGGGCGACCTGATTGAGGTCAGCGAGGGCTACGGCCGCAATTTCCTGATGCCGCGCGGTTTGGCAGAGCCCGCTACGGCGGATAATCTGAATGTCAAAAAGGCGCAGGATGAAGCACACGCGCGCAAGGTTGCGCTCGAGCAGCAGGCGGCGCGCGAGGCGGCGGAAAAGCTCAAGGTCAGCCCGGTCAAGGTGCCGGCCAAGGGCGGCTCGGGTGGCCGCCTGTTCGGCGCGGTGACCTCCAAGGAAATTGCGGAAGAGCTGAATAAGCAGTATGGTCTGAATGTTCCCAAGCAGAAGATCGTGCTGGAGGAGCCGATCAAGACCTTCGGCGTGCATCGCGTCAAGGCAAAGCTGTATCAGGACATCGCGGGCGAGATTCTGGTACAGGTGGTAGAGGCCTGACGACTTCGATTGGAACGTACAGTTCCAATCGAGCGAACCATGCCGCGCTGAAAGCGCGGATAAGGTTTCTCACCGGAGAAAAGTTCCGACCAGCGAAACTTTTCTCCGTCAAATGTGTAAAAAGTCAGGCGCATGTCCTGACTTTTTACGGAATTTCCTGCAAAACAGGAAATCCCGGTCGCATGGCCGCCTAAGGCGGCGGGGTGTTTGGATGCAAACCGCATAGCGGTTTGCGGAACAGTGGCCGCGGTGGACGCGGTAAGCAAATTTTTACAGAAAGGTGGTGCGGTTTTGGATGAGCTTTTGATGCGGCAGGTGCCGCAAGACCTGACGGCGGAGCAGTCGCTTCTGGGCGCGATGCTGGTCGATCCGAACTGCATCCCTGAGGTGATCGAACAGGTGCGCGCGGATGACTTTTATGCCGACGAGAACAAGCGCATCTTTGAGACCATCTATTCCATGTTCAACGGCGCGCAGCGCATCGACCCGGTCACGGTGCTCGATATGCTCACGCGCATGGGGTATTACGACGAGGCGGGCGGCCGTGCGTACCTGTTCCAGCTGATGGAGGTGACGCCGGGCGCGCGCAACGTCAATGAGTATGTGCGCATCGTGCGCGACAAAAGCCTGCTGCGCCAGCTGGCAGATGCAGGTGGCGAGATCCAGCAGAATGCGCTGGAGGCACGTGGCGAGGCATCCAGTATCGCGGAATTGGCGGAGCAGCGTATCTATGGTATCCGGCAGGGGCGTGAGATCAAGGGCTTATCCAAGCTCAGTGAGGTTATCGCTGACCTGTATACCGAGCTGGACGAGCGCGCCAAGTCGGATAGCGATATCCCGGGCATGTCCACGGGGTTTCACGCGCTGGACACCGCGCTGACCGGTCTGAATAAGTCCGACCTGATTTTGATTGCGGCGCGTCCCGGCATGGGCAAGACCGCGTTTGCGCTCAATGTGGCGCTGAACGCGGCGAAAGCGAGTGTGAAGGACAAGCCGCGCGGCTACAAAAAAGGGACGGGCGTGTGCGTGTTCCAGCTTGAGATGGGCAAGGAGCAGCTTGCCAGCCGTTTCCTGTCCAGCGAAGCGCTGATTGAGTCACAAAAGCTCAAAACCGGCAACTTGGACGAGGAAGATTGGGTCAAGATCGCCCGCGCCTCCGGTATGCTCGCGGGCTTGAACATCTATGTAGACGATAACCCGGCGATCACAGTGGCCGAGATCAAGGCGAAGTGCCGCCGTCTAGGCGAAGAGTTGGGCCTGATCGTCATTGACTATCTGCAGCTGATGCACGTTGGCGGACGGCACATGGACAACCGTGTGCAGGAGGTCGCGGAGATTTCTCGTTCGCTCAAGATCATGGCGAAGGAACTCAATGTGCCGGTGGTTTGCCTGTCGCAGCTGTCACGTGCGTCCGAGCAGCGCTCGGACAAACGGCCGATGCTGTCCGACCTGCGTGAATCCGGTGCAATCGAGCAGGACGCGGATATCGTTATGTTCATCTATCGAGACGATTACTATGATGATGAAAGCGAAAACAAAAACATCGCGGAAATCATCATTGCGAAAAACCGTCACGGCGCGACGGGTACGATTGAATTGCAGTGGGTCGGTCAGTATACGACCTTCTCTAACCCGGACCGCATCCATGGGGAGTAAGGCCATGTTGGGGGCGGTAAAGCGAACCATCGCAGCATATGATATGCTGCGGCCGGAAGAACCGGTTCTGGTGGCGCTGTCGGGCGGCGCAGATTCGGTCGCGCTTTTGCGTGTGCTGTGCGAGCTGGATTACCCGGTGCGGGCGTTCCATCTCAACCATTGCCTGCGCGGTGCGGAGTCCGACCGGGATGAAGCATTTTGCCGGGCGTTGTGTGCGCGGCTGGGCGTCGGGCTGACGGTTGAGCGTGTGGACGTGGCCGCGGCGGCGCGTGAGCGGGGCAGGGGCGTGGAGGAAACCGCCCGCCGCATCCGCTATGCGCGGCTGCACGATGCCGCGCAGGGGGGAAAGGTTGCAACTGCGCACACCGCAGACGACAATTTGGAGACCGTTCTGTTCCATCTGGTGCGCGGTACCGGCCCGAAAGGGTTGGCGGGTATTCCGCCTGTGCGTGGACAGATCATTCGTCCGCTGCTGGGTGTGGAGCGTGCGCAGGTGGAAGCGTATCTCGCATCCCTTGGACAGGATTTTGTCACCGACAGCACGAACGCGGACGATGCCTACACCCGCAACCGCATCCGGCACACGGTTGTGCCGGTGCTGCGGGATCTCCAACCGTCGGTGGCACAAGCTGTAACGCGGCTGGGTCAGTTGCTGCGGCAGGATGAGGACTGCCTGGCGGCTATGGCGCAGGAATGTTTGGCGCAGGCGGCGCGGCCGGACGGTGCATGGGATATTGCACCGCTGCGGCAGGCACATCCGGCGGTGCGATCGCGCGCATTGCGGCGACTGTTAGAGCAGGGCGGAATGCCGCTGCGGGATCTGACCGCACAGCATATTCACATGCTGGAGCACTTGCTGGACAGTGAAAATCCGTCTGCTTGCTGTGCTTTGCCCCATGGGTTCACCGTGCGCCGCGAATATGGGGCGCTGTGCTTGGCGCAGGATACAGCCCAACCACTACGGCCGGCGATGCGGCTTGGTGTGCCGTCTGAGCAGCTGCTGTGGGATGGCAGTGTGCGGGTTTCCATTCGTGCCTTAGAAAAAAACGAAGTTTTTTACAAATCATTCAATACTTTTTGCGTAGATTGTGGTACAATAGATTTCGAATCGTTGTGCGTGCGCACACGCAAAACGGGCGACTGCATCCGACTGACGGAAAAAGGCGGCAGCCGGACGCTTAAAAAGCTGTTGATCGACCGGAAAATCCCCCGGATCAGGCGGGATGGGCTGGCGGTCATAGCGGATAAGAACGGCGTAATCGCTGTGCAGAAGATTGGTGTGGATTGTTCGCGCCGTCCGCAGGGGGGCGCGCTCATGCAAATAAAAATAGAGGGGTATTGAAAATGGCATATGATATGCGGGACGATATCAAGGAAGTCTATTTTACCGAGCAGCAGCTGGCGGATAAGGTATCCGAACTGGGCGCACGCATCACCGAGGATTACCGGGATAAAAACCCGCTGATCGTCAGCGTGCTCAAGGGTTCGTATGTATTCATGGCGGATCTGACGCGCCGCATTGACACGCCTTGCAATGTGGATTTCATGGTGGTATCCAGCTATGGCAATGGCACCAAAACCTCGGGTGAGGTGCAGATCATCAAGGATATTGAGCAGCCGATCGACGGGCGCGACCTGCTGATTGTGGAGGATATTCTGGACTCCGGCGTAACGCTCAGCTATTTGATGCAGGTGCTCAAGGCGCGTGGTGCGCATTCTATCCGGCTGTGTACGCTTTTGTCCAAGCCTGCGCGGCATAAGGTGGAAGTGCCGGTCGATTATCTGGGCTTTGAGATCCCGGATGAGTTTGTGGTCGGCTACGGCTTGGATTATGCTGAGAAATACCGCAACTTGCCGTATATCGGCATTTTGAAGCCGAGTGTTTACGGTGGCGAGTAAATATCAACAAGGAAGAGGTGGCAAACCAATTTGAAAGGAAAGATGAAGGGCTTCGGCCTTTACCTCATTATACTGGTGTTCCTGCTGGCGGGCGTCAGTTATGTGATCAGCCAGACCCAGCAGAGTGAGCCGATCACTTATTCTGATGTGTTCAACTACTTTATCGCTGGGGACGTGGATGAATATCAGGTGGACGATTCTGTCCTGACGATGCACCTGCGGAACGAAAAGCGCGTGGTCAGCTATGATTTGGGCGCTTCGCGTGACATCTTCTGGAGTCAGCTGGGTGAGACCATTGATGCGCAGATGCGGGACGGCACACTGGAACAGGTCGATTATCTGCACACAACGATCCCGTGGTGGGCACAGTTCCTGCCGTATATCATCCTGATCGTGCTGCTCGGCGCGTTCTGGTACTTTATGATGAATAAGCAGTCCGGAGGCGGCGCGGGCCCGATGCAGTTTGGCAAGGCGCGTGCGCGGCTGGCGCAGGACGATAAGCGCAAGGTAACGTTCAATGATGTGGCCGGCGCGGACGAAGAAAAAGCGGAGTTGCAGGAAATCGTTGAGTTCCTCAAGAACCCGCAGAAATTTGTGCAGATTGGTGCGCGTATCCCCAAGGGTGTGCTGCTGGTTGGCCCTCCGGGCACTGGTAAAACCCTGATTGCGCGTGCAGTTGCGGGCGAAGCAGGTGTGCCGTTCCTGTCGATTTCCGGTTCGGATTTCGTGGAGCTGTATGTCGGTGTCGGTGCATCGCGCGTGCGCGACCTGTTCGAGCAGGCCAAGAAAAATGCCCCGGCAATCGTGTTCATCGACGAGATTGACGCGGTTGGCCGTCAGCGTGGCGCTGGCTTGGGCGGCGGCCATGACGAGCGCGAGCAAACACTCAACCAGTTGCTGGTCGAGATGGACGGTTTCGGTGCCAACGAAGGTGTCATTGTCATCGCGGCGACCAACCGGAAGGATATTCTGGACAATGCGCTGCTGCGTCCGGGCCGCTTTGACCGTCAGGTTTATGTCGGCGCGCCCGACGTCAAGGGACGCGAGGAAATCCTTAAGGTTCATGCGCGGAACAAGCAGTTTGACCCGGATGTGAAATTTGCGGATATTGCCAAGACCACAGCGGGCTTTACCGGCGCGGATCTGGAAAACCTGCTGAATGAGGCTGCGTTGCTGGCGGCACGTCGCAACAAGAAGCTGATTTCGCAGGAGGAGATCGAGGAATCCCTGCTCAAGGTGGTTATGGGCGTCGAGAAGAAGAGCCACATCATCACGGATAAGGATAAGCGCCTGACGGCATACCATGAGGCAGGCCATGCGATCTGTTTCCATGTGCTGCCGACGCAGGATCCCGTGCATCATGTCACGATTATTCCGCGTTCGTCTGGTGCAGGCGGTTTCACCATGCCGCTGCCCGAGGAGGATCAGGCCTACCGGACCCAGAAGTATATGGAGGAATACATCATCGTTTGCTTGGGCGGTCGTGTGGCCGAGCAGCTGACGATGGATGATATTTCAACCGGTGCATACGGTGATATCAAGCAGGCCACACAGATGGCGCGCGCGATGGTCACCAGCTACGGTATGAGCGAGAAGATTGGCCCGATCGACTACGGTTCGGATAGCGGGGAAATCTTCCTTGGCCGCGATTTTGCAGCGGGCAAGGGCTATTCCGAGGTCAAGGCGGCAGAGATTGATGATGAGATCCATCGCATCATTGAAGAGGCGTACCGCGCCTGCAAAAAGCTGCTCAGTGAGCATTTGGAGCAGATGACCCGCGTTGCGGAATACCTGATCCGCAATGAAACCATGGACGGCGAGACCTTTGTCAAGGTTTATAACGGCGAAGTTGTGCCGGATAAGGTGGTCGGTGAAGACCTGATGAGCGAGCTGAAGGAAGAACTCGATGCCAAGGTCGGCAAGGCGCCGGAAAGCGCCACAGAGGCCGCTGAGGCGGACGATTCGGATGCGGAAGAAAAGGCCGCGTTCATTCATAAGGATGAATAATGCAAAACAAAATCCCACGGTTTCCCGTGGGATTTTGTTTTGCTGTACACAGACAGAGTAGGCACAAAAAAGGAGCGGCAAAGCCGCTCCTTTCGGTTTGTTTACGTTATCCGATGCCGCCGGGGATGATAAAACTGCATACCACGACCAGCGCCGCCAGAAAAACATAGATATACTTTGCCAGGAAATCATAGACTGGGCTGAGGGGCTTGTCACGGCCTTCCATCAGCTCTTTCTTGATGGTTTTCACGCCAAGAACCCAGTAGATCATCACCGCGCCGAGGATTGCGCCGATCGGCACAACGTAGATCGTAATGATGTCCATCCAGCGGCCCATAAGGGTTTCCTGCTCGATCAGCAGGCCGACGGCGAGCGTTGCCACGCCGGCCAACACAACGGCCGCCTTGCGGTGAAGTTTGAGACGCGTCTGCGCGGCTTCAGACACCGCTTCCAGCATATTGGCCAGTGAGGTGATGCCCGCAAACAGTACGGAAATAAAGAAGAGGAACGCGAACAGCCTTCCGAGCGGCATTTGCTGAAAGACACGCGGCAGCGTGATGAACAGCAGCTTGGGACCGGAGGCTGGGTCCAAACCGAAGGCAAATACCGACGGGATGACCGCAAAGCCCGCCAGCATCGCGGCGCAGGTGTCCAGCACGGCGGTCATGCAAGAGGAATGCACAATATCCTCTTTTTTCGAGAGGTAAGAGCCGTAAATGATCATACCCGATCCGGTGACCGACAGCGAGAAGAACGCTTGTCCCATTGCCATGATCCAGGTGCGGGGATTGAGCAGGTACTCCCACTGGGGGACGAGTAGGTATTTGTAGCCTTCCAGTGCGCCGGGCAGGAAGAATACGCGCACCGCGATGATCAGAAATAGGATGAAGAACGCGGGCATCATCACTTTATTGATCTTTTCAATACCGCCGGATACGCCGAAAATCAGGATCGCAACCGTTATCACCACAACGATGACATGCCATGGCACGCTTGACAGGTGGGTCGCGCTCATCTGCGCGAAGTAGGTTTCCGGTTCGGTACTCATCAGCGAGCCGGTCAGTGCGCCGAACGCGCACCGGACAACCCAGCCCACGATGATCGAGTAGCCAATCGCAATGCCAAGCGATCCAAACAGCGGGATGGCGCCGAGTACAGCGCCGCCTTTTTTGCCGCGTGTTTTCATCGCGTATTCATAGGAGCCGATCGGTCCAGTACCGGTCAGGCGTCCAAAGGCAAATTCGCCGGACAGGCCGACATAACCGAACAGCGCGACAAACAGCAGATAGGGGATCAGAAAGGCCGCGCCGCCATATTGCCCGGTGCGGTAGGGGAACATCCAGATGTTGCCCATGCCGACCGCAGAACCGACCGCCGCAAGCACAAAACCAACCTTGGAAGTAAAAGTACCATTCACACTTTTTTGATGCATTTTTTTAATCTCCGGTTTCTTTTCACAAGTCTATTTAGTATATCACAGTGATGGGAAGAAAGCCATACACGTTTTTACCAGAAAAGAAACGCCGCTTTGTCATATCCGACAAAAGCCCGTGCGGAAATTCAGGAAATTTATCAGTTATTCCCTTGCACTTGTCGCCTGCTTATGGTATGATAGGAAAGCGTGAGAAAGACACATGTCTTTTTAGGGAGGACAAAAAGCGCATGGTAAAACCAAAATACTATCTGGTCGAACGCACACTGCTGCCGGAAGTGTTCCAGCGTGTGATCGAAGCGAATGAGGCGATTGCCTCTGGCAGGGCGGCGACGGCAAGCGAGGCGGCAAAGATCGCCGGTCTGTCACGCAGTGCGTATTATAAATATAAGGATGGTGTGCGCCCCTTTTTCGAGGCGACAACCGACCGGATCGTGACCTTCCACTTTATGCTGCACGACCAGCCGGGCGTGCTGTCTAGCATTCTGGGCCTGATGGCCCGTTCGGGTGCGAATTTGTTGACCGTCAACCAGTCGATCCCCATGCGGGGGCAGGCTTCCGTCACCATTTCCGCCCGCACCGGGGAGATGAAGTACTCCGTGGAAGACCTGATCCGCCGCGTGGAACAGATGGAGGGCGTGAGCAAGGTTGAAATTCTGGCATCCGAATAAAAACAGAACCAAAGGAAAGGAAACTGGGTTATGATAAAAGCAGCAATCATGGGACATGGCACGGTCGGCTCCGGCGTGTATGAGGTGTTTGAGATGAACGCCGAGAAAATCGAGCGCGTGGTTGGTGAGCCGGTGGAAGTCAAATATGTGCTGGATCTGCGCGATTTTTCCGCGCTGCCGTATGGGCATAAGTTTGTAACGGACTTCTCGGTGATCGAAAACGATCCAGAAGTTACGGTTGTGGCTGAGGTCATGGGCGGCGTAGGCGCCGCTTATGAGTTTACCCGCCGCTGCCTGCTTGCGGGAAAGAGCGTGTGTACCTCTAACAAGGAACTGGTTGCCACCCGCGGCGAAGAACTGCTCAAGATTGCCGAGGAAAAAGGTGTCAATTACATGTTTGAGGCTTCGGTCGGCGGTGGCATTCCGATCATCCGTCCGATGCTGCAATGTCTGGCTGCCAACGAGTTCAATGAGATCTGCGGTATCCTCAATGGTACGACCAACTATATTTTAACCCAGATGATCCATAACGGCGTCACTTTTGAGGATGCGCTCAAGCAGGCGCAGCTCAATGGCTACGCGGAAAAAGACCCCACGGCCGATATCGAAGGTCATGATGCCTGCCGCAAGATCTGCATTCTGGCCGATCTGGCTTTTGGCGACAAGTTTGACCCCGATCAGGTGTCCTGCGAGGGCATTACCAAGATCACGCTCGAAGATGTCGCCAACGCCGATAAGCTGGGCTGTGTGATCAAGCTGCTTGGCCGCACGGTTCGATGCGAGGACGGCACGGCTTACGCTTACGTTGCGCCGCACCTCATCCATAAGGAAAGCCCGCTGGCTGCTGTCGAGGATGTGTTTAACGCGATCATGGTCAACGGCAACGCCACGGGTGACGTCATGTTCTATGGCAAGGGCGCGGGCAAGCTCGCTACGGCTTCGGCTGTGGTTGCGGATATGCTGGACTGCATCGAGCACGCCGACCATCGTCGTCGGATTTCTTGGGGTGATGGGTCGAAAAATCTGCTCCGGCCGCTTGACACACTGCAAAGCGCGTGGTATGTTCGTTTCAAGGGTGCATCGCGCGATCTGGAAGCGCTGCTGCCGGTAGAGAGCCTGACCGAGCCGGTCGAAGGCGTGACGGTGGTCAAAACCCGCAAACTGTCCACCGCGGATATGCAGGAAAAGATGGCAAAACTGAACGCCTGTGGCGAAGTGCGCGCTGCGATGCGTATGCTGTAAGAGGAGGGCAACAAGAAAAATGGTTCGTGTTACGGTTCCGGCAACGAGCGCCAATATGGGCTCGGGCTATGACAGCATCGGCATTGCACTTGAACTTTATAACGTAATTGATCTGGAAGAGAGCGACCGGATTGATATTTCGGATAAAAACGGCCAGTTTGTGCCGAAGGATGAACGCAATCTAATTTACCAGTGTGCAAAACGGGTATATGATGAGTGCGGCAAGCCGCTTTCCGGCCTTAAAATCATTGAGGACTGCGCAATTCCGCAGACGCGCGGCCTTGGTTCGTCCTCGGCCTGTACGGTGGCGGGCATTATGGGTGCGAACGCCCTGTTGGGCGATCCGCTCGACCGGCAGGCCGTCATTGACCTTGCTGCCACAATCGAAGGTCATCCGGACAATTCTACCCCCGCCATTCTGGGCGGTTTCTGCGTGGCGCTGTTGGAAAATGGCCACGTGCATCACGTCCGTGTGCCGGTGCATGGTGCGATTGACTTTATCGTGTTCATCCCGGATTTCAAGCTTTCCACCGAGAAAGCGCGTGCAGCGCTACCCAAAACCATTGCGCATCGTGACGCGGTGTATAATCTGGCGCGTGCGGCGCTGTTGGCGGGCAGCCTGACAACCGGCAAGCTGGAAAATCTAGATGTGGCGACGGGGGACTGCCTGCACCAGCCGTACCGCTTCCGCCTGATCGAAAACGGGGAGGACATTGTTCGCGAGGCCAAGCAACTGGGCGCGTTGGGTGCCTTTATTTCGGGCGCCGGCCCGTCCATCGTTGCGATGGTATATAAGGGGGACCGCGACTATCTGTCGCGTGCGCAGGTGGTCTGTGCGGAAAAATACCCGCACTGGAAGGCTGTGCAGCTGCGCTGCGACGAGGTCGGTGCGACCGTCAAACGCATGTGAGCGAGGCCGCGTCTGCGGCAGGCTATATAAGGAGGAAACGGAATCAGTATGAGTCTTATTGTGCAAAAATTCGGCGGCACTTCGGTGGCAAATACCGAGCGCCTGAGAAATGTTGCGGATATTGTAACCAAGACCGCGAAGGCGGGCAACAAGGTGGTGGTTGTGGTTTCTGCACAGGGGGATACCACAGATGACCTGATTGCAAAGGCGGCGGAACTGAACGATCATCCGTCCAAGCGCGAGATGGATGTGCTGCTCAACACGGGTGAGATGATCTCGATGTCGCTGTTGGCAATGGCGATCCAGAAGCTTGGTTTTTCGGTCGTATCGCTGACCGGTTGGCAGATTGGTCTGGAGACCAACAGCAATTATTCGGATGCACGCATTAAACGCATCGTGGGGGACCGCCTGCAGGCGGAACTGGATAACGGGAAAATCTGCATTGTGGCGGGCTTTCAGGGCATCAACAAGCTGGGCGATGTGACGACGCTCGGCCGCGGCGGCTCCGACACGACAGCGGTGGCGATTGCGGCAACGCTGGGCGCAGACCTGTGCCAGATTTACACGGATGTAGACGGCGTATACACTGCCGATCCGCGTATTGTACCCAGTGCGCGTAAGCTGGATGCCATCACATATGATGAGATGCTGGAATTGGCGTCGCTCGGCTCGCAGGTTCTGCACAACCGTTCGGTTGAGATGGCGAAAAAATATAATGTTGACCTGGAGGTCGTTTCGAGCTTTACCTGCAATCCGGGTACGAAAGTCAAGGAGGGTTCTCATATGGAAAAAATGAATGTATCGGGCGTCGCCCGTGATAATAATTGCGCGCGCGTGGCCATTATTAATGTTGCGGATACTCCGGGCACGGCGTTTAAGGTATTCTCGCTCATGGCCAAGCACAATGTGAATATTGATATTATCCTCCAGTCGGTTGGCCGCGACAATAAAAAATCCATTTCCTTCACCATTCGTGAGGATGATGCCGAGCGTGTCGGCCAGATCCTCAAGGACAATGCCGAAATGATCGGCTATGAGGATGTTTCGATCAACACCAAGGTTGCCAAGGTCTCTATCGTGGGCGCGGGCATGGCGTCTTCTGCGGGCGTGGCTTCCAAGATGTTTGAGGCGCTGGCGATGGCCGGCATCAATATCCGTATGATTTCCACTTCGGAAATTAAGATCTCTGTCCTGATCAACGAGGAGGACAGTGAAAAGGCGGTTAAGGCTATCCACGAAGAATTTTTCGGGGAATAAGACCGTCGGCATAATTTGATAAAAAAATAACGAACCCGATTGACAAGCGCAGTCGGGTTCGTTATAATATTATTGTTAGAATATTGTCAATCAGCAGGAAAGGATGTTATGACATGAAGAAACTCTGGTGCTTGTTCCGGCGCCGGTTTGCTACCGGAAATGATAAACTTTGTGTTGCTTTTTCCGAGACAGAAGGCCGCGTGCGCGCCTGCCCCTATGCAACCGAGGAAGAGGCCAAGGCCAAGTGTCCGGAATATGCTTTCAACAACCGTCACGATGGTGAGGACGAGGGCATCGAATAAAGGTTTATTACATATTTTCAGTGAAAAGCCCCGAAGGAGACGTCTTTCGGGGCTGTTTTCATCGGAAAAAAGGAGAGGCAACCACTGGTTGACAAAAAGAAACGCCAGGTTGGTGGCGTTTTTCGGGTGTTTCAGGCACACTGGAAGCACAAGAAAGGCAGGTGCTGGATTATGACAACGGGAGAGAAAATTGCAGCGCTCCGGCGTGCGCAGGGCTTGAGCCAAGAAGCGCTGGGCGAAAAGCTTGGACTGTCGCGGCAGGCGGTAAGCAAGTGGGAAGCTGATCAGGCCGTGCCGACGATGGATAATCTGGTGGAACTGAGCCGACTGTTTGGCGTGCCGGTGGACACCATCCTGCGGCCGGACGAGCCGCTGCCGGGCAAGACGCAACAGCCGCCGGAGGGGGTGAACGTCGTACCGGACGGCTTCAAGATCACCTATGCGCCGGTGCTGACCAAAAAGACAAAGTGGTTTATCATCGCGCTTGCCGCGCTGGTGTTAGTAAGCGTGTTAGGCAACCTCTATGCGATGGCGCGGGTGCAGTCGCTGGAAGCGCAGCTGAACACATTCAAGATGCAGGCGCAGGTGCAGGATGCGGAAAACGTTGTGCAGCAAGGTACAACTGAAGAGGACTCTTTATCAGATTATGATATTGCATATGATTTGCAATATCATCCAAACAAGACGGTCACGACTGTGCTAAAGCTTTCGCTGTCCGCGCGGCCAAAGGAAGTGAACCTGGATGTCGAAACACCCAAATTCACCATCCAGAGCGCAGGGGAGAGCTGGACGTGTGCGGCGATTCTGGAACAGGATAATTCGTATGTGGGCAGCACCGAGATCCCGATGCGGGACGCATTTACCGTATACCTGACGCTGACTGACCGCGAGAGCGGTGAAGTGCGCAATCTGCTGCTGGAAACCGTCAGCGGTGTAGAAAACGAGTTCGAGATTTCATGCGGTTACCGATGGGTTACCGAGGACGATGAAGCTTTGCAGAAGGGCAGTGCGGTGCAGGCGGAAAACGGCAGCACATCCATTTCCGGCACAGTGAAGGCATATTTTTATGGGGCTTTTCATTCGGGTGAAACGACCATGCGATGCTATCCGGTCAGTGTGCGGCTGGTATTACGGCAAGGGGAAACGGAACTGCAAAGTGTGGCGTTTGCGACACCCGAATGGGATGCTGATTTAGGGCGTTACAATACGCAATGTACGGTGGACTGGACGGTGGACGTCCAGTCGGAGGAATTGCAGCTGGTGATGGAATATACCGATAACTATGGCCGCGTGTATCAGCATGTGCAGAATGCGGTAGATGGTGGTAGGACAGAAATTACTTTCATTTTTTAGGACGGTTATTACTATTTACCGGGTGTGCGCGCAGCAGCCAGCACGTAAACCCTCGCCGCGCCCATATCGCGCAATAGCTTGACCGCTGCCGCTGCCGTCGCGCCTGTGGTGATGATGTCGTCCACCAGCACGACCAATTTGCCGCGCACTTCAGCGCTTTTCAGCGGCAGCAGCGCCCGTTCCGCGTTCTTCTGTCGTGCAACCGCGTCTTTCTGCGTGGACTGCTTTGGGGTGAACGCGCGTTTGCGCAGCGTTGCCCGGCAGGGAAGTGTAAAGGGTTCTGCGACAGCCTTGGCCAGCAGCTCGGCCTGATTGTAGCCGCGTTCATGCAGACGCAGAAAGCCAATCGGCATATAAGTGACCAGATCAGGTCTCCATGTGTCCAATCGTTCGGCCAGCAGCGGCAGCATCTGTGCGGCAAACCAGGCCGCATACTGCTGTTTGTGTTGGAATTTGAACCGCTGCATCGCATTTCTCACTTTTCCGGTGTAGTACAGCGCGGCGGCTGCATCCGCCGCGCCCGGAATACGGATGGCTTCGGTGCAGCGATAGCGCTGCCGCACCTCGGCCGCGCAATCCGGGCACAGCATCGCTTTGCCTGTGCCGATCGCGGGCAGCATTTCGCCACACAGCACGCACCGTTTGGTAAATAAAATCCCCATGCTCATCCCTCCTGCAAGATAAAAAGGGCTGTCCCGACGGACAGCCCTTTGATTTTACTTGGAAAGCAGCTTTTTCAGGCGCTCCGCTGCTTCGAGCGTACGCTTCTGGTCGCCGAAGGCGGTCAGACGGAAGAAGCCTTCGCCGTTCTTGCCGAAACCTTCACCCGGTGTGCCAACTACATTGGCATTTTCGAGCAGGTAGTCGAAGAACTCCCAAGAACCCATGCCATTCGGGC
>CALWEB010000096.1 GCA_944376955.1 uncultured Agathobaculum sp.
GTAACCGGCGCATACGGCCGTTTGGAAGCAATCAACTCCGGCTCGTTTGCCGAGCTGGACGAGTCCACCATCCGCGAGGTGGAGCGCGTCTGCCGCGAAAAGGGCATCCGCGACCTGCACATCGAAAGCCACTGGATTTTCCGCAAAACGCTACCCGCGCTGCGCGCGCGGTTTGAAGCGCTGGGTGTCCAGCTGCATGTCAAAATCGGCGTGGAGACCTTTGACGCGGACTACCGCGAGCGGGTGCTGGACAAGGGCATTGACGAAACCGACCCCGCGAACATCGCCGCAGACTTTGACGACTGCTGTCTGCTGTTCGGCCTTGCTGGACAGACAGCGGAGGGGATGCGGCACGACATTGAGACCGGCCTTGCACATTTTGACCGCGTCTGCGTCAACATCATGGTTCCGAACACCACACCTGTCCGGCCGGACGCCGCCGCGCGCGCGGCCTTTGTACGCGACGTGTATCCGCTCTACCGGGACAACCCGCGTGTGGATATTCTGTTGGAAAATACAGATTTTGGCGTAGGAGAAGTAAAATGACAAACGAATTATTGCTGATTGGAACGTTGGTCGTGCTGTACGGCGCGGTACTGCTGTGGTTTTACCTGTTCGGTACCGGCGGGCTGATGGCGTTCACCGTGTTTGCAACCATTGCGGCGAACATTGAGGTGCTCATCCTGATCGATGCGTACGGCATGGAGATGACGCTGGGCAACATCCTGTTTGCGACCACCTTCTTGGTGACCGATATCTTGAGTGAGATCGCAGGCAAAAAAGCCGCGCAGCGCGCGGTCTGGACAGGTATCGCGGCAAATGTATTGTTTATTCTGGTGTCACAGTCGTGGCTGATGTACATCCCGTCGGTCAATGACTGGGCGGTGCCTTCGATGAAAGCGATCTTTTCCAACACCCCGCGCATGATGCTGTCCTCGCTGGCGGTGTATGCGGTGGCGCAGGTGTTCGACGTCTGGCTGTACCACAAATGGTGGGAGATCACCGAAAAGAAAACAGGCGACCACCGCGCCTTCCTCTGGCTGCGCAACAACGGCTCGACGCTGGTTTCGCAGATGGTCAACACCGTGCTGTTCACTGCGCTCGCGTTCTGGGGCACTTACGACATCCCGACGCTCATTTCGGTTGCACTGTCGAGCTATGTGATTTTTATTTTCACGTCGCTGCTCGATACACCGGTTGTGTATGCCGCGCGCCGGCTGCATGATAAAAAGGCAGGACACACCGCGGATGCGGATGTAGCCTGAAAATAAATGCAAAAAAGGAGAAGCCGATGCGCTTCTCCTTTTTTGTGCCGTCAGCCCAGCATGTGGCCGACGCCGTTGGCCGCCTTGTGCATGGCATGTTCGGCCTTGTTCGCCGCGTGCTGCGCGCTGCGCCGCACCGAGGGGTTCATCATTGCGCCCGCCGCCATCATGGAAACGACCGCGCCTGCGACCGCTCCGGTCGCAATGCCTGAAATGAAGGGAGATTCCCGCATGGTTTGTCCGCCGCCTTTCAAAAAAATGTGTTTGGTGCCGCCGATCATAGTATGTCCGCTTTACGGCAATCCTTACGTTATGCGGCGGCAACAAAATTTGCATAAAAAAACAAAATTGTTTTGTGGCATCGTCTGTTTACAAAACCCGATTCATACGATATAATAAATGAAACAATCCGCCTTTAAGGCGCGGCCCGTGAGCCGCCAAGGCAGAAAACAGTGCATACGCCGTCAGCCGGGGAATGGGGGACAGGTGTAATTTGCGGTACGGCTTTCTGCTTTTGGTGCAGGAGGCTGTTTTTTTGTAAATTTTTTCGATGGGAGGTGGCAGGATGGCCGAACAAAAGGCCGTAATCATGGATGCGGACGGTGTGCGCCGCGCGCTGACCCGTATTGCATTTGAAATCATCGAAAAAAACAAGGGTGCGGAGAACCTGCTGCTGGCCGGGGTGAAAACACGCGGGGTGTTCCTTGCCCGGCGCATTGCAGAAAAGCTGGGTGAGGTCGAAGGGCGCACGCCGCCGGTGGTCGAGCTGGACGTGACCCCGTGGCGGGACGACAAACCCCGCGCCGAAGCGCCCAAGCAGCCGCCCGACCCGCGCATTGAAGGCGCAACGGTGGTGCTGGTGGATGACGTGCTGTATACCGGGCGCACGGTACGCGCGGCGATCGAAGCGGTGTCCCATCAGGGGCGCGCGGGACGCATCCAGCTTGCCGTGCTGGTGGACCGCGGCCACCGCGAAGTGCCCATCCGGCCGGACTATATCGGCAAAAACCTGCCCACCGCGCGGGATGAGCGCGTCTGTGTGCGACTGACCGAGGTGGACGGTGCGGACAACGTTGTTATTTTAAGCAGTGAAGCATAGGGATAGTCGAGTATCGCTGAGAAAGGAAGAATATCTATGTCGATCCAAACACTGGTAGAAAAGATTAAGGAAAAGGGCAACCCGACGGTTGCGGGCCTGGACGCGCGGCTGGAGTACATCCCGCAGCACATTTCCGGACGCAACATGATGCTGCACGGCGAAACGCTGCGCGCAGCGGCCGAGAGCGTAGTCGCGTTCAACTGCGGCCTGATCGACGCGCTGTGCGATATCGTGCCCGCGGTCAAGCCACAGGCGGCGTATTACGAGCTGCTGGGCTCGTATGGCGCAATGGCGCTCAAGGAGACCATCGACTACGCGCACGCCAAGGGCATGTATGTCATCGGGGACATCAAGCGCAACGACATCGGCGCTACCGCGACGGCTTATGCTGAGGCCTATCTGGGCAAAACCCGTGTGGGCGACACCGAGATTGCACCCTATGGCTGCGATAGCGTGACCGTCAACGGCTATCTGGGCACGGACGGTGTCGAGCCGTTTTTGAAGGAGTGCCGCACGCGCGACAAGAGCCTGTTTATGCTGGTCAAGACCTCCAACCCGTCCTCGGGTGAGCTGCAGAATCGCGACATGGAAGGCAAACCGCTGTATGCGCGCATGGCGGAGATGGTTGCCAAGTGGGGCGAGGGCTTGGATACGCCCTGCGGTTATAATCAGATCGGTGCAGTCGTCGGCGCAACCTATCCGGAGGAGCAGAAGATCGTGCGTGAGCTGCTGCCGAAGAGCTACTTCCTCGTGCCGGGCTACGGCGCGCAGGGCGCGACCGCCAAGGATATCGCCAACGCTTTCAACGACGACGGTCTCGGCGCGATCGTCAATTCCTCGCGCGGCATCATGTGTGCATGGAAGAAAACCGGCAACAACGGCGAGGATTATAAGGAAGCCGCGCGTGCGGAAGCCATCCGGATGCGGGATGAGATCGTCGCGGCAATCAAGTGATTTATAGGGGATATCCAATTACCCCCAGCGGGATAATTCGCGCCGTTAGGCGCGTATCAAATAGAAAATGGCGCAAACCGCCATTTTCATAAAAATCCGCGACATGCGCGTGGATTTTTATACAAGGACGTAGCAAAGTTTCGCATGTCAGAACTTTGCGAAGATATGGACGCATCCGTGCTGCGGCGCGGTGCGTCCCCTCGATCGGAAGCGTGGTTCCGATCGAAGTAATAAGGAGTGTGGGAATTTGAAAAAAGCGTATTTACTGCTCGCGGACGGCACGCTGTTTGAGGGTACGGCCGTTGGCTACGAAGGGCAGAGCATCGGGGAGGTCGTGTTCAACACGGGCATGGCCGGCTATCAGGAGGTTTTGACCGACCCGTCCTACTATGGACAGGTCGTCACCATGACCTATCCGCTGATCGGCAACTACGGCATCAACTTTGACGACTATGAATCCCGCAAAAGCTGGGTTTCCGGCTTTATCATGCGTGAGATCGCGGAGTACCCCTCCAACTGGCGCTGCAAGCGCACGCTGGACGATTACCTCAAGGAGCAGAAGGTCGTCGGCCTTGCGGGCATCGACACCCGCGCGCTCACGCGCAAGCTGCGCGGCGAGGGCGTCACGAACGCCGTGATCTACACCGAAGGCTTCGAGCCGGACGAGCAGACCATCGCCGCAATGCACGCGTATGTGGTCAAGGGCGCGGTCAAAACCGTCACCTGCGAGGAAAGCTGCGTCTATCCGGCGGAAGGTGAGCAGAAATACCGCATTGCGCTGTATGACTACGGCGTTAAGTACAACATCGAACGCGAGCTGCAAAAGCGCGGCTGCGAGGTTGTCACCATCCCGGCGCTCACCCCGCCGGAGGACGTGATCGGCAAGTTTGACGGCGTGATGCTGTCCAATGGCCCCGGCGACCCGGCGGAAAACGTCGAAATCGTCGAGAACCTCAAAAAACTGCTGGAAAGCAATATGCCGATCTTCGGCATCTGCCTCGGCCATCAGCTTTTGAGCCTTGCCATCGGCGCGAAAACGACCAAGCTCAAGTACGGCCACCGCGGCGTCAACCATCCGGTCAAGGATTTGGACGAGGACCGCACTTATATCACCAGCCAGAACCACGGCTACGCGGTTGTCGGTGAATCAGTCGATCCCCAAATCGCCCGCGTGCGCTATGTGAACTTAAACGACGGCACGGTTGAGGGCATCGAGCACATCGGCCGTCCGGTGTTCACCGTGCAGTACCATCCCGAGGTTTGCCCCGGCCCGATGGACACGTCGTACCTGTTTGATAAATTCATGGACAATATTGCGAAAGCAAAGGGAGGTGCTCAGTAATGCCGCTGCGCAAGGATATTCATAAGGTAATGGTACTGGGCTCCGGCCCGATCGTCATCGGCCAGGCGGCCGAGTTCGACTACGCGGGCACACAGGCCTGCCGCGCACTGCGCGAGGAAGGGCTGGAGGTCGTGCTTGTCAACTCCAACCCCGCCACCATCATGACCGACAAGGCCATGGCCGATAAGGTCTATATTGAGCCGCTGACCGTGGAAGCGGTGCAGGAGATCATCAAGAAGGAACGCCCGGATTCGCTGCTGCCCAACCTCGGCGGCCAGACTGGCCTGAACCTCGCCATGGAGCTGTGCGAGAGCGGCTTCCTTGAGAAAATGGGTGTCAAGCTGCTTGGTGCAAACCCGGAGACCATCGCCAAGGCGGAGGACCGCCAGATGTTCAAGGACACGATGGAAAAGATCGGTGAGCCGTGCATCGCGTCCAAGGTGGTGCATTCAGTCGAGGATGCGGTCGAGTTTACCCGGGAAATCGGCTTGCCGGTTATTATCCGTCCGGCGTACACCCTTGGCGGCACGGGCGGCGGCATTGCCTATACTTGGGATCAGCTGCGTGAGATCGCCGCAACCGGCATCATGTATTCCCGCGTTGATGAGATTCTGGTCGAAAAGTGTATCGCCGGCTGGAAGGAAATCGAATACGAGGTCATGCGCGACCATAAGGGCAACGCGATCACGATCTGTAACATGGAAAACGTTGACCCGGTCGGCGTACACACCGGCGACTCGGTTGTTGTCGCGCCCAGCCAGACGCTGTGCGACAAGGAGTACCAGATGCTGCGCACCTCGGCGCTCAACATCATCACCGAGCTGGGTATCGAGGGTGGCTGTAACGTGCAGTATGCGCTCAACCCGGATTCGTTCGAGTATGCGGTTATCGAGGTAAACCCCCGTGTGTCGCGTTCGTCCGCGCTGGCGTCCAAGGCGACCGGTTACCCGATTGCCAAGGTGACCGCCAAGATCGCGGTGGGCTACGGTCTGGACGAGATCGAAAACGCCGTCACCAAAAAGACCAAGGCCTGCTTCGAGCCGACGCTCGACTACTGCGTGGTCAAGTTCCCGCGCTGGCCGTTTGACAAGTTCGTTTATGCGGACAATACGCTCGGCACCC
>CALWEB010000097.1 GCA_944376955.1 uncultured Agathobaculum sp.
GAGCTTTACCGCGGCGGCGCGGCCGGAAACTGCCATTCCGTTGTACGAAAAATTTATTGCGCGCTGCCGTGAAAGCGGCCTGCCGGTACTCATTTTCATCTACGGCCGCATCTACAAAAAATACAAACGATAACAGGCGCGCCTGCGCCGGAAATGAGGAAAACTTATGCGGGCACTGATTCAGCGTGTGTCGCGCGCGTCGGTCACGATTGACGGCGCGGTACACGGGCAGATCGGGCAGGGCTTTCTCGTTCTGCTCGGCATTACGGACGGCGATACGGTGGCGGACGCGGTTTATCTGGCCGATAAAACGGTAAAACTGCGGGTGTTCACCGATGAAAACGATAAGATGAACCGGTCGCTGGCCGATGTGGGGGGCGGCATCCTCGTCGTTTCGCAGTTTACGCTGTACGGCGACTGTAAAAAGGGCAACCGCCCGAGCTTTACCGCGGCGGCGCGGCCGGAAACTGCCATTCCGTTGTACGAAAAATTTATTGCGCGCTGCCGTGAAAGCGGCCTGCCGGTCGAGACCGGCGAGTTCGGCGCTGATATGAAGGTGGACCTGCTCAACGATGGGCTGGTCACATTGTGGATGGACACCGCCCAGATGCGGTGACGGAAAGGAGTAAACTACGGATGAAAATTATGCAGCTTTGCGTCGGCGTGGTCGGCACGAATTGCTATATTGTATATGATGAAAACAGCCGAGAGGCGGCGGTGATCGACCCGGGTGACAATGCGCCCTCGATTCTGCAGGCGGTTGCGGAGGAAAAACTGACGGTCAAGTACGTTTTGTTGACCCATGCGCATTTTGACCACATCCTCGCCGCCCATGATGTGCTGGAAAAGACGGGCGCGCAGTATGTGGTGCCGGAGGGGGATCTGTGGCTGCTCAAACGCGAGAATATGCACCCGTTCCGCGCGCTTGCGCGCGGTTACACCGAGGACACGCCGGATATCGTGGCGACCGAGGGTACACAGGTCACGTTTGGCGGTCTGACCGCGACTTATATGAACACGCCCGGGCATACGCCTGGTTCTTCCGTTATCCAGATTGCGGACTGCCTGTTCACGGGCGACACGCTGTTTCGCCATGAGTGCGGCCGCTGTGATCTCGAGGGCGGCGATTTCAGCCAGATGCTGCATTCCCTCAAGCGACTGCATGATCTGGATGGTGATTACAAGGTGTTGCCCGGGCATGAGGGGCTTTCCACCCTGTCTGAGGAGCGCGTGGCCAATTCTTACATGCTGCAGGCGGTTGGGAAATGATGGTCTATACCATGGAGGGCCATGCGCTCAAACATGCGGTGGAGGAAATGCTGTTCCATCTGCTGCCGACCGTGCAGCTGGTATATGCAGAGACGGTGGGCGAAGGCGACTGGTGCCGCAGCATCCTGACGGAAGCGGATGGGCAGGCGCAGGCCAAGGCGATCGTCTGTCTGGACGGTGCGGTGCGCGAAAGCGAGAAATGCGCGCCGGTGGCAGGGCTTGAGCCGCTCGACTATAAGCGCACGGTGACCGAGCTGGTCAAAACAACCGTGTATGACGCGGTCGTGCCCGCACTGCCCGCGCCGCCGGTCTGGGGCAGCCTGACCGGGGTGCGCCCGGCAAAGCTGGCGCGCGGCCTGATCGAGCGCGGCATGACCCGCGGTGAGGCCGCTGCTTATCTGCGGGAGCATTTTCATGTTTCGCCCGACCGCACTGCGCTCACCATCCGCGCGGCAGCGACCGCCATGGAACTCGACCGCGCCATTGGGCCGGACGATATTTCGCTCTATGTCGGCATCCCGTTCTGCCCGTCGCGGTGCTATTACTGCTCGTTCGTGTCGTCCACGACCGCGCAGTCCGGCCACCTGATCGAGCCGTATCTGGATACCCTGTGCCGCGAGATCGAGGAGACTGCCGCGCTGGTGCGCGAGGCGGGCAAACGGGTGCAGAGCGTGTATATCGGCGGCGGAACGCCGACCACGCTGGACGAAAACCAGCTGGCGCGCCTGCTGGCGGCGCTGGAAAAAAACTTTGATCTTTCGCATCTTCGTGAATATACTGTGGAAGCGGGCCGACCGGATACCATCACGCCGGAAAAACTTGCGGCGCTACGTGCGGCAGGCGTTGGGCGCGTGAGCATCAATCCGCAGTCGATGGACGACGCAGTGCTGGCCGCGACCGGGCGGCGGCACAGCGCGCAGGATGTGCTGCGCGCCTATGACGAGGCGCGGCAGGCTGGGTTTGACGCGATCAATATGGACGTGATTGCAGGGCTGACGAATGATACCCCCGCGCACTTTGCCCACACGATGGATACGCTGATCGGCCTTGCGCCCGAAAATATCACGGTGCATACGCTGGCAATCAAGCGCGGCGCAGACCTGACCGATAAGGCGGCGGCATCGGCGCAGCGCGAGAGCGTTTCGCGTATGCTGGACGGCGAGGCGCACGCGCTGCAAACGGCGGGTTACGGGCCATACTATCTGTACCGGCAGAAGTTCACCGCAGGCGGGTTCGAGAATGTCGGCTGGTGCAAACCGGATACCGAGTGCTTTTACAATGTGACGATGATGGAGGAGTTGCAGACGATCCTTTCTCTCGGCGCGGGCGGTGTGTCCAAGCGCGTGGAGCGCGCGACCGGGTGGATTGAGCGGGCGAATAACCCCAAATATCCGCTGGAGTACATCCGGGCCGCGGATCGGCTGGCAAACGGCAAACGCAAACTATTATTTCCCAAGCAGTAAGGAGGGAACGGGTTATGGCGGAATATACGCTCAAATATATCAATCACCGTGCGCGGTATGACGCGGTGGAATTTATCCGTGAGTGCGAGGAAAAATATCATGCACAGGTGCTTGCCGTGGCGGAGGAAATTGCGAAAAACAGTGCGCACAAGCCGATTGTGCTGATCAATGGGCCGTCCTCGTCGGGTAAGACCACGACCAACGACCGCATTGCGCGTGCGCTGGAGGCGCACGGCATCCACGCGGAAATGATCTCGATGGATGATTATTACCGCACGGTCGGCACTTATGAAATCCCGCCCGACCCGGAAAACGGCGTACCCGATCTGGAAAGTCCGGAGTGCATGAACCTGCCGCTGTTAAGCCAGCATCTGGCGCAGCTGGTGGCGGGGGAGGAGATTGCACTGCCACGGTTCGAATTTGAAACGCGCACGTCCATTCCCGAAGCGCGCACGCTGCGCTTAGACCCGGATGAGGTGGTGCTGATCGAGGGCATCCACTCGTTCAATCCGGTCATCATGGGCGATCTGGCGCACGCAGCAACCGGCGTGTACCTGTCGGTGGCCAGCGCGGTTGTCCCCGAAGAGGGGCGACGGCTTGAGCCGTATATGCTGCGCTTCCTGCGTCGCGCCATGCGAGACAGCCTGTTCCGCAACTCGCCGGTGGAGGAAACCCTGCACCAGTGGAATTCGGTGCGGCGCGGCGAGCGGCTGTATATCGCGCCGTACCGCGGGCAGGCTAACCTGACGGTGGATACGTTTTTGCCGTATGAACTGTGCATCCTGATGCAGCATTTGGCGCCGCGGCTGCAACAGTATGAGCAGCAGCTTGCGGGGGCGGATCTGGCACCGATTGGTCAGGTGCTGGGACAGGTGGCGCCGATTGATTATGCGGATTTCCTGCCGGAAGACTCGGTTTTGCATGAGTTTATCGGCTGAAACAGGCATAAAACCTTGCTTTTTGGCAGGGTGTGAAGTATAATAAACCAAATGTAGCGGTCTGTGGCCGCGCGGAAGGAGCGATGGGCAATGGATACAAGAGTACAATCGTTTCTGGATAAGGTCAAAGTGATGGCGGAAAAGACCGGCAAGGCGGCCGGCCGCGCGGCGGATGCCGCAGGCAAAAAGGCGACCGAACTGGCAGGTGCAACGCGCATCAACCTGCAGATTTTCGATCTCAACACCGAGTGTGAGGTGCTTTACAAAGAGATCGGCAGGATGGTTTATGAGCTACACCGTGGCAGCGAAGTCTCCAATGATGAAATGGATGAGAAAATCGCTGCGGTGGACGCAAAACAGGAGAAAATTGCGGCTTTGCGTCAGGAACTGGCGGGGATGAAAACCATTGTGGTCTGCCCGCACTGCGGGAAAACATGCAGCCGGGAGGATGCGTACTGCTCGGGCTGCGGCGGCGCGCTGTGAGCGCATATTTCGGAGCGCCCTGCCATACGGTGATATAAGAAAAAGCAAAGGGCGTGTATCGTTTGCAGCGAAAAAAACAGAATTTTATTCAGGGTGCGGTCATTTTGATGATTGCAAGCCTGGTGGTTAAGGTAATCGGCGC
The DNA here is from genome assembly GCA_944376955.1 of uncultured Agathobaculum sp. GTDB lineage: Bacteria > Bacillota > Clostridia > Oscillospirales > Butyricicoccaceae > Agathobaculum. The sequence goes on from CALWEB010000097.1 coordinate 4,296, forward strand.
GTTTTTCCAGATTCCGCTGCAAAATATGATCGGCGGGGAGAAGTCGCCTGCGTTCGGCCTGTTCAGCGCAGCATACCGGATTTATACGGCAATGCTGGTGATCTCGACGGTTGGCCTGCCGGCGGCGCTGTCCAAAATGGTGGCCGAAGCGACGGCCTGCGGGCGCGAACGCGAGGTGCGCCGGATCGTCCGCGTGGCGGGTGGCATTTTCGTGCCGTTCGGCGCGCTGTGTACCGTTGTCCTGTTCTTCGGCGCGGATACGTTTGCGGGTTGGATCAAAAACCCGGATGCGCGGCTGGCGGTTATGGCGATCGCACCGAGCGTGCTGATGGTCGCTATCCTGTCGGTGTTCCGCGGCTATTACCAGGGCCGCTCCAACATGGTGCCGACGGCGGTTTCACAGGTCATCGAGGCGCTGGGCAAGCTGGTGGTTGGCCTTGGCTTGGCGTTTTATGCAAAACAGCAGGGGATGGATGACCCTGTGGTGGCGGCACTCACTGTGCTTGGCGTAACGCTGGGCGAAGTTGTGGCGGCAGGCTATATGATTTTGCAGGCAGCCGTCACCCGGCGCCGTGCTGAATCCGTGCATCTGCTCAGCGATGCCGTGCGGCCAACACGCGAGCTTGCCAAGACGCTGCTGTCCCTGTCCATTCCGATCACGATCAGCTCGGCGGTGATGAGCCTGACCGACCTGATCGATGTGGCGCTGATTGCGGCGCGGCTGCAAAGCCCGGCGGTCGGCATGACAGCCGAGGCGGCAACGACCGCATACGGCATCTATACCGGTACGGTCAACTTCTTTAACCTGCCGCAGACGCTGATCACCGCTTTGGCGGTCAGCGTGCTGCCGACGATTGCCAGCGCGCGCGCGTCGCAGAATTTTACCAAGGTTTCCAAAACCCTTTCGACCGCGCTGCGGCTGACTATGATCATCACGCTGCCGGCGGGCGCAGGGTTTCTGCTGCTCTCCGGTCCGATCTTGCGGATGTTTTACTCCGTGGGGACGGCGGCGCAGGGCGGCCCGCTGATGGCAATGCTGGGCTTTGCTGTGCCGGCGGTGGCGCTGGTCGCCATCACCAACGCTACGTTGCAGGCGTTCGGTCGTATTGACCTGCCGCTGATTTCCATGTTCTTGGGCGCGGTGGTCAAGATGCTGGGCGACTACTATCTGATCGGCAACCCGGCATTCGGCATTCTGGGTGCGCCCATCAGCACGGCGGTATGCTACTGGCTGATTGCGTTGCTCAACCTGTTCCATATCCGGCGGTTGTCCCATGCGCTGCCACCGCTCGGCAAAACGGCGGGGCGGCCGCTGGCCGCAACGGTCGGCATGGGTGCGGCAGCGTTTCTGGTCCACACGGTGCTGCTGCGGATTTTGAATGCAGCGCCCGGCACAGTGATTGATAAGCTGGTGACACTGGTTGCGATTGCGGCAGCGGCGATGGTGTATCTCGTCTTACTGCTGATGCTGCACGCGATCGAGCGGGAGGATGTGCTTCTTCTGCCCAAGGGGGAGAAGATTGCGGATATATTACATTTGAAATGAGCGGGAAGTGCGAAAAATGGTTGATTTTCAGCAAAAAGACAAATATAATTTTGAAGATCTGCTGCGGATTATGGAGATTCTGCGCGCGCCGGACGGCTGCATGTGGGATCGGGAACAGGAC
>CALWEB010000098.1 GCA_944376955.1 uncultured Agathobaculum sp.
GCGTTTTCCAGAATATAGCCGGTGTAACCGGACTTTTTCAGCACTTCATAATTGAGCTTTTCCATGATCATTCTCCTCATTGAATCAACGCGGCAGCGGCGGAGTCTCCCCCGCCGCGCCGGACAAAAACCTTACCGATGAACCAAAACCGATCAGCTGCCGAACAAGGACAGGATACCGGTCGAGAATGCCGGCACATAGGTGATCAGCAACAGGTTGACGAGCAGCAAAACATAGAACGGAACCGCTTCCTTGATGAACTTGCCCGTCTTACAGCCGGTGATACCGCAGGTGACGAACATCAGGGTGCCCATCGGGGGCGACAGCGCGCCGATGGCGTTGTTAAAGATGTAGGTCATTGCGAACTGGATCTCGTTGATGCCGTACGCCAGCGCGATCGGGTGCAGCAGCGGAACCAGAATGATCATCGACGCATTGCCTTCGATGAACATGCCGACGATCAGCAGGAAGATGTTGACGATCAGCAGGAAGATGTACTTATTATCAATGGTAGCAACAATCCACTCGGTCAGCTGCTGCGGGATACGCTCCTTGGTCAGTACCCAAGAGAACACGCCGGCAGCGGCAACGATCAGCATGATGGACGAAGTGGTGCATACCGTCTCTTTGAAGCCGCGCTTGAGATCATCCCAACGCATCTCACGATAAATAACGCCCAGCAGCATGGAGTAAATGATGGCAACTGCACCGGCTTCGGTTGCGGTGAACAGGCCGAGGCGGATACCGCCGATGATGATGATCGGCAGGCAGAGCGGCAGGATAGCCGGCTTGAGGGCCGCACCAAATTCCCTACCGGAAACGCGGGTGGTACGCAGCGGGGCATAGCCACGCGCCTTGGATACAAAGCGGACCAGGATCATCATAGTGATACACAGCAGTGCGCCTACGCCCAGACCGGAGATGAACAGGTCACCGATCGAAACGTTTGCGATGCAGCCGTACAGGATCATGGAGATTCCGGGCGGGATCAGCGGGGTGATCATGGCGGAAGCCGCGGTGACAACCGTGGAGAATTCCTTTGAGAAGCCCTTCTTCTCCATTTCCGGAACCAGCATCTTGGCTTCCATTGCGGCGTCTGCGAGGTTGGAACCGGACAGGCCGCCCATCAGGGTGGACAGCAGGACGTTTACCTGTGCCAGGCCGCCGTACATCCGGCCGGTCAGCACTTCACAGAAGCCCATGATACGGGCGGTAACGCCGGTGTAGTTCATCATGATACCGGCACAGACAAAGAACGGAATTGCCAAAAGCGAAATGCTTTCCGCGCCGGTGATTGCCTGCTGCGCGAAAACGATCGCATTGACACCGGGGTTCAGCACAAAGTATACGGCTGCGCCGCCTAGCACCGAAATAAAGACCGGCACCTTGAGGAACAGCAGCACGAGCATAACAATGGACGCGAGTGCAAGTACACCATTCATACTTCAAGCGCCTCCTTTGCCTCGGATTTTACGCCCTTAATCAGCGAATAGAAATAGCTGACGATCATCAGGATATAAGATACCGGCGCGATGCCATAGACAAACGCATACGGGATCTTCAGCATCGGGGTCGAACGGCCGCTCTTGAGGAAGATGTTGATAAAGCCGATGCTCTGATAGAACAAATACACCAGAACGGCAACCACAACGACGGAAATAAAGATCTGCGCAATTTTCTGCGCTTTTTTCGGCATCAGATCAACGATCATTTCGATCGCAACCTGGTTGCCCGCGCGGAACGCCGCGCCTGCCGCTGCAAAGACAATCCATACCATGCAGGACGTCTGCACTTCTTCCAGCCAAGTGAACGGCGCACCGAGCACATAGCGGAAAATAACGCCTGCGAAGGTTAAAATAATCAGGATGGCCAGCACAATGGAAGCGACAACCGTATCCAGATTGCACACAACCGCGCGCAGCTTACTGCCTTGCTTCATGAAAATTTACCCTCCTTTGAAATGAATACCGGCAGCGGCAGAACATGCGTTGCCGCTGCCGGTTGGAAGTCAATTCATCTCTTTTATCTATGTATCACTGCAAACTTCTCATCAAGCCTGCTTGCCCATGGCTTCGCAAACCGTCTCGTACAGGCCGTCAGACCAGCCGAAGGTGTCGCCCATGTCGTAGAAGGACTGTGCCTTGTCCTTGAAGCCCTGCAGCACTTCTTCGGTCGGCTCGACAACGGTAACGCCCTCGTCCTTCATCTGCTGCAGGTAATCCGCTTCCTGCTTGTCAAGTACTTCGTTGTTGTACAGACCAGCTTCGTTGCCGGTCTCGATCAGCCAGTTCTGCTGCTCCTCGGTCAGGCTGTTGAACCAGTCAGCGGAGCAAACCCAAGTGGTGAAGTTCAGGACATGGCCATCCAGAATCAGGTACTTGGCAACCTCGTGCAGCTTGCGGCCGTACAGGGTAGCGATCGGGTTCTCTGCGCCGTCGATGGTCTTGGTCTGGAGTGCCTGATACACGTCGCCCAGATCCATACCGGTGGAAACCGCACCCAGCGCGTCAAAGCCGTAGGACTGGATCTGGTTGTTCGGAACGCGGATCTTCAGACCGGCGAGATCATCCACCGTGTTGACCGGGGAAACGGTCAGAGTGTGGCGGGCGCCATACTTCCAGTCGGAGGTCAGGATCTTCAGGCCCTGCTGCTCGAGCTGCGCAGACTGTTCTGCATACCAATCGGACTCAATCAGGGTCCAGCACTCGTCCCAGCTGTCAAACAGGAACGGCCCGAACACGATACCGAAATCCGGTACGCCATAATCTGCGTAGAACGCGCCGTCAGCCAGCGTGCAGACCGGCTCGCCCAGCATCATGGAGTCGATCAGCTCGTTTTTACTGCCCAGCTGGCTGTCCGGGTAAGGTGTGATGGTCATAGTGCCGCCGGAAGCCTCTTCCAGCAGTTCCGCCCACTTCTCAATGCCCTGGCCGATCGGTTCGGAGATCGAGTTCTCAAAACCGATCTGGAGTTCGATCACATCGCCCGAGGTAGACGCAGCATCGCCATCGGCGCCCGTCGAGCCCCCGTTGCCCGAACCGCCGCACGCGGTCAAGCTCGCTGCCATCGCGCCGCACAGCAGCATGGCCAGCACTCTCTTGCTTACGTTTGCTTTCATAGTGATTCTCCTTTTCTCTCGTCTTATATTTACCACACCGTCGCCTTGCCGCTCAGGTGAAGTCAATAACAACCTTCAGCATCTTGCCTGCGTTCGCCGCAAACTCCTCAAACGCCTTGGGAGCGTCCGTCCACTTATATGTATTGGTGACGATCTTGTCCAGCGCAACGCCGCCGCCCTTGACCAGATCAATCAGCTCGAGGAAGTCCTTCTTCATCGCGTTGCGCGAGCCATAGATGTTCAGTTCCTTCTTCTGGATGATGGTGAAGAAGAAGTCTTCGATGTTGCGCTTGGAAACGCCGATCAGCACCACGCGCGCGCCGAAGCAAGCGGCGTCGATGCAGTTCTGGAAGGTGTTCGGCAGGCCAACCGCTTCGATGGTCACGTCAAAGCCGTCGCCGTTGGTCAGCTCTGCAACCCCCTTTTCAAATGCCTCCGGAGACTCGTTGAGCAGCTTGTGGTCCAAACCGAAGGTCTTGAAAGCGTAGTCCAGCTTATCCGGTGCAACATCACAGATGGTGACCTCTGCGCCCTTTGCCTTGGCCGCAACCGCCGCCAACACGCCGATGGTGCCTGCGCCGACAACCAGCACGCGCTCACCCGCCTTGACATCCGCACGGGATACGCCGTGATAGCTGATGCAGAACGGCTCGATCAGCGCCAACACCTTGGGATCGAGGCCCTTGCCGTCGTAAATGCGCTCGATCGGCATGGTGATGTACTCAGCAAAGGCGCCCTCACGCTGCACACCCATAGTCTGATTGTCCGTGCAGGCGTTGACCAGGCCGCGCTTGCAGGAATAGCAGCTGCCGCAGTTGAAATACGGGTTGCAGGTGACGATCATGCCGGGCTTGAGACCCTTGTCATTGTCGTCGATCTCGATGATCTCTGCCGAAAACTCGTGTCCCGGTACACGCGGATAGGATACATAAGCGTTCGCGCCGCGATAGGAACCCAGATCGCTGCCGCAGATCCCACCATAGAGCAGTTTGAGCAGTGCTTCGCCCGGCTTGCGGACCGGCATCTCCTTCTCTACGATTTCAACCTTACCCGGCTCCTTGATGCAAATTGCTTTCATCTTTTGTTTCCCTCCAAACTTTCTTTTCTCGGGGGCATCCCCCGCTTCAAACATGTATGTTTTCTTGTATATCACTTGTATACAAGTTGTTCTGTACTTGTAATCTTATTCCCATCATTTTCGTTTGTCAATTCTTGTTTCACGTTTTTCCCAAAAATCGTGAGTTTATCCAATCAGACTCAATGCAATATGTCTAAAATCACGAACCCACCGCCGTTTTTCGCCTCTTGCAAAATTTCACCAGTTCGATATAATAGATTTATAAGGGAGATTTTGCCCATGCGGAGGTACGGAACACATGTCAACTGCAAAACCATCCTCGATGCAGTCCCAGGCCTATGAATTTATCAAGCGGAAGATCACTATGTGTGAATACGCCCCCAACGAACTGCTTAGCGAAGCCGTTTTGCAGTCCGAGTTGGGTTTTTCCCGCACGCCTGTGCGAGAAGCCATCGGCCGTCTCGAGCAGGAGGGCTTGCTGAAAGTGTTCCCCAAACGCGGCATCGTGGTATCCGGCTTTACCATCAGCGACATCAGTATGATTTTTGAAGTGCGCCGTCTGGTTGAGCCTTATACCCTGCGCAACTATGGAAATCGGTTGGATATGGACAAAATTGCCGAGTTCTCCAAGATATTTCACGAACATGTTAACGCAGAGGAATATACGGGCTTTTATGAACTGGATGACCAGTTTCACTCCACGCTGGTTTCCGTCCTGCCCAATGAATACCTGTGCGACTTGTATTCCCGCATCCAGACACAGATCATCCGTCTGCGCGTGATGAGCGGCCAAATGATCGAAAGCCGCCTGCAACGCACCATGGCGGAACATGCGGACATCGCGGATGCCTGTCTGGAACACAACTGGGAGCGCGCCTCGCGTGCCATGGTGCAGCATCTGCAGTTCTCCGAAGAGTCCTCTCTGGCGACACTGCTCAAGGGGTACCAAAATGCCAGTATCATCTGACTCCGATTCCATCTTATGCCCGGGCCTGTCCCGTCATGCAGAAAGGATTGCAAAAACATGAAAACCGATCAAGACGCCTCCTACTTCAGCCGCTACCGCGCGGCCGCCGTACGCTTTGAAATCATTGGAGGCGCACTGCTGTTGGTTGCTATTGTGCTCAACCTGATTACCGGAAACACATTGCTCCCCATCAGCCTGCTGCTGGCCGCATTTGGTGCATTCCTGCTGATCATCGGCGGCTCCAGCCTGCGCCCGCACAATCTGGTCAAAGCCTTCGCCCAGCAATGCGCACGCGAACCGGGTCATGAAATCGCACAGGGCCTTTTGGATGCCATCCAGTGCGCAAAAAAGATCCATCTGGTGCAAAAGTCCATCGACAGCGTGGATTTTGCCATCGAAGTCTACGAATGTCTGGACGATGCCGACCCGGAGCTGATCCGCAAGCTACGCGAAGCCAAGGAGACGCATATCGCCAAGAAAGCCTTCTGATTTTCCCCAACAGACAGCAACGCCCGCTGCGGTCCCAGCCGCAGCGGGCGTTTTCACTCGGTTATCAAATGTTTGTTTATCCAAAGTACCCCATCGCACCATACATTTCCGGCCTACGGTCGCGGAACACGCCCCAACTGTGGCGCAACTCGCGGATTTCATCCAGATCGAAGGTATGCGTCAAAATGCCGGTTTCCTCGCGCCCTGCCTGCTCGACCAGCGCACCCGTCTCGTCCGCGATAAAGGACGAGCCGTAAAACGTCAGGCTCGAGGACTGGTACTGGTTTTCCGGCGAAGGCGTTACTGTCTCGGTGCCAACACGGTTAGCCGCAACCAGCGGCATAATATTCGCCGCCGCGTGCCCCTGCATACAACGCCGCCAGTGCGGCATGGAGTCGCAGTCCAAAATCGGTTCGGAACCGATCGCAGTCGGATAAAACAGCAGTTCTGCGCCTTGCAGCGCCATGCAGCGCGCCGACTCCGGGAACCACTGATCCCAGCAGATACCCACGCCGATCTTGGCGTAAGCCGTATCCCATACGCGGAAACCGGTATCACCCGGTGTAAAATAAAACTTTTCCTGATAGAAATGGTCGTCCGGAATGTGGGTCTTGCGGTACTGCCCCAGAATCGTGCCGTCCGCGTCGATCACCGCCACGGTGTTGAACGTAGTGTTGCCCACGCGTTCATAATAACTGACCGGCAGCACCACGCGGAAATCATGTGCCAGCGTGCGCAGCACATTCACCGCCGGGTTCTCCTCCAGCGTGGTCGCCAAATGGTAGTTATCGTAGTTTTTTTCCTGACAGAAATACCAGTTTTCAAACAATTCGGGCAGCAGGATGATCTGCGCACCTTGCGCCGCCGCTTGGCGCACCTGTTCGGTTGCAGTCTCCAGCCCGTAGGTCATCTGAACCGCTGCCACGGTCACTTTGCTCATGGTTTTCATTCTCCTTTTTGTGGAATCATGCCGTTTATACGAGGGGAACCTGCTGCGTGATGCAGTGGATATTGCCCCCACCGATCAGGATATCCCGCGCTGGGATTGCCACCACCGTGCGCGTCGGGAACAATCCTTGCAAAATCGCCTGCGCTTTTTCGTCCATCGGGTCACCGAAGGCAGGCATGACAATCGCATCGTTTGCGATATAAAAGTTGACATAGCTTGCCGCAAGGCGCTCGCCCGGCGTGCGCGTCGGCTCACCATCGCACAAGTCCAGCCCCTCGCACTCCTCAGCCGTAATGGTCACGGGCGCGGGCAGCGGCAGCTTGTGGACGCGGATTGTGCGTCCCTTGGCATCGGTCACGGCTTCCAGCGCGGCCAAGCTGGCTGCAGAAAGCGCATACTGCGGATCACTTTGGTCATCCGTCCACGCGAGTACGACCTCTCCCGGCGCGACAAATGCGCATACGTTGTCCACATGTTCGTTGGTTTCATCGTTATAGATGCCCCGCGGCAGCCAGATTACCTTGCTGACACCCAGATAATCGCATAGCGTGCGCTCGATCTGCTCCCGGGTCAGGCCAGGGTTGCGCCCTTCGGACAGCAGGCACGCCTCGGTCACGAGCGCGGTCCCCTCACCATCCACATGAATCGAGCCGCCCTCGCAGATGAAATTCCGCTTGTCATAACAGTCATTTTCCAGCAGATCGCAGAACTTGCGCGCGACACGGTTATCGCGCTCCCAGCTTGGATACAGGCCGTCTACGTCGCCGCCCCAAGCGTTAAAACCCCAGTCAATGCCGCGGCGCTCGCCCTTACCGTTCACGACAAACGTCGGCCCGACGTCACGCGCCCACGCGTCGTCGGTTTCCATCACGACCAACCGCACCCGCTCGGGCAACTGCGCACGCGCGTTGTCATACTGCCCTTCCGAACATAAAACGGTCATCTTTTCGCTTGCCGAAATGGCCTCGATCACCTGCAAAAAAGCTTTGCGCGCGGCATATGCGCCATATTGCCATGAGTCCGCCCGTTCGGGCCAGATCATCAGGCAGCCCTCATGCGGCGCAAACTCCGCAGGCATGAAAAAACCGTCCTCGACGGGCGTTGTGTGCAAAATCCTCATATCGTCTCTCTCCGTTATGCTTTCTCCCTAATAGGGTACAACATTTCGATGGCACTTGCAAGATTTTCCCGGGTATGTTACACTAAATATACACATACTTCATCGGTTTATCAGGAGGAAATCATGTACAGCTATCCTTATTCCTATACGCATACTTATACATATACCCCATTTTTCAGTTTTATCTTGCCAATTATTGCAGCGATTGTCGTCATTGCGGGCGGTCTGGCACTGTATTTCCTGTTTGTCCGCAAGCCCAACCAATTTCAGGGCACTGTCGCCAAGCTGCATGACGTGCTCAACTTCCGTACTTGGTATACGGAAAAAATCATCCGCGTGCTGTACTGCATCACGATGGTCGGCATCGTGGTGTACAGTGTCATCCTGCTGTTCTCACATTTTTTCACCGCCGTGTTGCTCTTTGTCCTCGGCAATCTGACCGCGCGCATCGTGTATGAATATGCGCTTTTGCTGCTCGTATTGTGCCGCAACACGCAGGAAATCAACCGCAAGATGGGCCCGCTCCCCGCGAAGCCGTCGGATCCGCCCGCACCGGGCGCAGACCCGTCCCCCGCTGCCGCACCGCAGCAGCCTTCCGTGGCACCGGTTCATCCGCAGCCGCCCTGCCCGCCGCAGAATGCCGTTCCGGCACCGCCGCAGCAGGAATCCCCGCAGCCGCCCATGCCCCCGCAGGATGGCTCGCAGCCGTAACACAAGTTCATATTTCCCCTCTGGGATTTTTCCACCTCGGCGCGCAGAATGTTGGTTAACTTCTGCGCGCCGCTGTGCTATAATAGAGACGAACATCCGCCGGTCATTCAGCCGGTCGAAGAGGGGGAATTTCATGCAGAGCAAGCAAACGTCCAGCGTCCCAAACGGCCATCCGCAGAGCGGGTGGGAGCCGCCTCTTACCGGGCAGGCACGTCGCCTGTTCCTGATTGTGCTGGCCTCGGTTGTGATGGCAGCCAATATCAAAAGCTTTGTCGATGCCGGTGGCCTGTTCCCCGGCGGGTTTAACGGCCTAACGCTGCTCATCCAGCGCAGTGCACAGCAATTTGCGGGCATTGCGCTTCCCTTCACCGCGATTAACCTGCTGCTCAACGCCATCCCCGCGGTCATCAGCTTTCGGCTCATCGGTAAACGGTTTACGCTCTATTCCTGTCTGATGATCGCGCTGACGAGCGTCCTGACTGATATCATTCCATCTATGCCACTGACCGATGACGTACTGCTCGTATGTATCTTCGGCGGCATCTTCAACGGCCTTGCCATCAGCCTTTGCCTGCTCGGCCGCGCCACCAGCGGCGGCACGGATTTTATTGCGGTTGCCCTCAGTGAGCGGCTGAATGTAGACGCATGGAACTACATTTTCATCGGCAACTGCCTGATGCTCGCCGTGGCCGGTATGCTGTTCGGCTGGGACAAAGCGCTCTATTCGATCATCTTCCAATTTGCCTCCACACAGGTTGTCCACCTGCTTGACCCACGCTTTAAGCGCACAACACTGTTCATTATCTCCAACCGCGCGCCGGAAATTTATGAACACATCAAGGACACTACCCATCACGGCGCGACGCTGTTCCACGGCACCGGCCTGTACAACGGCGAGGAACGCGACCTGATCTATTCGGTTATCGCAAGCGATCAGGTCAAGGAGATCACGCGCGCCGCGCGCGAAATCGACCCGCACGCCTTCATCAACATTCTGAAAACCGATCAGGTGGCGGGCAACTTCTACCGCCGCCCGCACGACTGAAACGGGTCTCGTTTGAAACTGTTGTTTCAAACGAAGAGGGCGCTGCCGCGCGAGCGCACAAAAAGCCGTACCGTTCCCAAAAGGAGCGGTACGGCTTTTTCGGTCTGTTTTTTACGCGTTGTCACACTTTTCGAGCAGCTTCTCCCACTGTTCGTCAACATACTGCTGCGCGGCTTCGAGCGTCCACTCGTTGCCCGGCTTGAAGCAGTGCTTGAAGCGGCCTTGCAATTTCATAAACTCGGTGACGGGCAGCTTGTTCTTCGGCATATAGTTCAAATGCCACTTGCCCTC
>CALWEB010000099.1 GCA_944376955.1 uncultured Agathobaculum sp.
CGCCCATCGCACCGGCTGCCGCCTGCCGGGCGGGCAGGATGATGCGGCTGGTGCCCTGTGCGGCAAAGCGCTGCAAGCGGACCGTGGCCGAAACCAGCGCACCGCCCTCGAATGTGAAGGTGGCAAAATCATTTTCGCCCAGCACCGGCACGCCGCCGTACATCTGCAAAAACACCAGCGTGGCCTGTTCGCCCTCCTGCTTGGCCGCATAGAGCGATGCGTGCGTGTCGGTATCGCCCGCGCGCAGCGCCGCGTCCAGAATGAGGCGGGCGCAGTCCATCTGTGCGTCCATAGCCGCCTGACCGCTGACTTCGCCCTCTTCATAAGCGCGCACCGTCGTATTTTCCGCGGCGGCGGCATATTGCAGCAATCCCGCAGCGCTCATGCGCAGCGTGCTGACGTTGTCAATGAACACACGCACCTGATCGTTCTGCTCGGTGTAGAAATTCGCATATGCCGTAAACCCAAACGCTTGCAGCAAATCCTCTAATCCGGTACCACTCTGGGTGGAAAACAGGCGGATTGCTTCGGTTTTCAGCAGCGGAAGGGACAGGGTTTCGTTATCAAACAGCAGCGTTTCCGGGTACACCGCATATGCCGTGCCCGAAAATTTGCAGGACTGGCCGCGGAAGGCCTGCTGGGCGCTTTCGAGCGTGCTTTGATCCGCTTTTGCGGCGGCGGCATACAGCGCACCGTCCGACGTGCGGACGAACAGGCGCTCAGTACCCGCTGCATAGACCAGCGTCTCCGCGTAAGTTTCGCGGCTGTCTTTCCAGACGCCGCCCATCCAGCCGGCCACCGCGCCCAGCGGGATCGCGCCGTGATAGCGCAGTTCGGCGCAGTCACCCGCGCGCAGTGCCGCGTCCAGCTCCTCCTCCCCGGCGGGGATCAGGTCTTGCCCGGTCAGCACCTTCGCCCACAGGTCGCGCACAGCGGCTATGGCCGCATCGATCTCGGTCACGTCATACTGCACACCATACAGCTGCCCATCCACCGTTAGCGCGATCTGAGCCGGCTCGGCGGCCGCTACGCCGGAGGAGCGCAGTTCATAGCCCACCGCACCGCCGAACAAATGGTCATGCGCGCGCCGCAGCAGACTGTCCGCCGGCATCTGGGCAATGTTCAGCCCGGTCAGCCAGTTGGCAGCGCAAAGCGTGAGCAGCAACGCCACCAGCGCCAGAAGCAAAATATTTTTGGCCGAATTTTTCACCGACCGCTGCGCGCCCCTCATACCGGCTCCTCCTCCGTGTTCGGGGTCAGGTTGGTCGGCAGGGTGATCGTCACCGTCGTGCCCTTGCCGTATTCGCTGGCCAACGCGATCTTGCCCTCGTGCTGCTCGACAATCTCCTTGGCAATGGCAAGTCCAAGCCCCGTGCCGCCGGCGGCGCGGCTGCGCGCCTTATCCACACGATAAAAACGCTCAAACAGGCGCGGCACGTCGGCTGCCGGGATACCGACGCCGTCGTCCTCCACCTTGATGCGCACCAGATTTTTCCCCGGCGCGCAGGCCGACAGGCGGATATGCCCGCCCGAAGGCGTATACTTGACCGCATTGGACAGGATGTTCACCACAACCTGCTCGATGCGTTCGCGATCGCCCACGATGGAGGGGAGGGTATCGGGCGCATTCACCAGCATCTCATGTCCGCTGTTTTGTGCGGTCAGTTTCATCGCATTGGCGACGTTTTTGAGCAGTTCAGACAGCGAGAAGCGCATCATGCGCAGTTCCATGCGCCCATAATCCAGTTTGGACAGTGTTAACAGGTCGGTCACGATGCGCGCCATGCGCTCGGACTCGCTCGAAATGACACCCAGGAATTGCTTTTCCGTGTCAATCGGGATGTCGCCCGCAGCATCCAGCAGCGTTTCGGTGTACGAACGGATATTGGTCAGCGGGGTGCGCAGCTCGTGCGATACATTGGCGACAAACTCACGCCGCGCGTCATCCAGACGGCGCTGCTCGGTCACGTCGTGGATGACCGCGATCACGCCGCCCTCGCCGTCCAGCGCGCCGTAAGGCGCCAGCGTCACCGACAGCACGCGGCCGCGGCGCGTGATCTCGCTGGTCAGGAAGCTGCGCATGGCGGTCTCATCCGAGTTGGGCATGTCCAAATCGGCAAACATCTCGTCAAAGGACAGCCCATCCTCCATGCGAACACCCAGCATGTTTTCGGTCGCCGGGTTCATGTGGATCAGCCGTCCATCGGTCGTGAAAGCGGCCACGCCGTCGGTCATGTGCAGGAACAGGGTGTTCAGTTTATCGCGCTCGCCTTGTACCTCACCCACCGTGCTTTTCAGCCTCTGCGCCATGTAGTTGAACGAACGCGTCAGCTCACCGATCTCGTCGGACGACTGCACGCCCAGATCCTGATCGAAGTTACCCTCCGCAATCGACCGAGCGCCCTCGGTGATGCGCTCGATCGGGGTGGTGATGGTTTTGCTGAGCAGGAAGGACAGCAAAATCGCCGCCAGCAGGCCGAACATCATCGCCTGCATAACGATCTGGAAAAAGCGCCATGACAGGTCGGAAATCTCGCTTTTGTCATCCGTGATATACACGATGTAGTCCACACTGCCGTCGCCCTCCTTGTCGATGGGTACAGCAATATCCATCATGCTGTCGGATACGGATGAACGTGTGCCAATCTCGCCTGCCATCGCGGCGACGATGTTGCTCGTCCGGGTCAGCGTGATGTTGGGGTTGGAACCCTCCAGATACCGGCCAGCGGCATCGAGAATATAGTAGTTGCGGTAATCGTCAATCCCCAGCGCGCTTTCCCGCGCCTCGATGACGGTCTGCAAGCCGGGCGCGCCCTGCTCGGTGGCCGCGTCCCTGAGGGAATCCATCGTGCTTGCCTGATTAAACACGTTCTGCATCTGATCGTAGAAGCTGTCCAGATAAAACGTGTTGACGCTGTTGATGAGGAAGGTACCCACCACCGCCATAACCGAAACGATCATCAGCACCAGGATCAGCACCAGCTTCATGTGTAAGGAACGAAACAAAACAACACCTCCGGCGTGCTCAGCGCAGCCGCGCCGTCTTTCTCTGTCTCCCATGCGCGGGGCACGGGGTTATTCGTCGCTGAAATAGTACCCCATGCCGCGCTTGGTCATGATATAACGCGGGCTGGCGGGCTGGTCTTCCACCTTTTCGCGCAGGCGGCGGATCGCCACATCCACCGCGCGCAGGTCGCCGTAATAGTCGTAGCCCCACACCTGTTCCATCAGTTCCTCGCGCGAGAACACCCGACCGGGGGAGGCGGACAGGAAGCACAGGATATCAAATTCCCGCGCGGACAGTTCGAGCGCCCGCCCGTTTTTGTACACCATGCCGTTGTCGCGCGAAATGCGCAGGCCGCCGCCCGACGGCACCGCGGGTTTTTCCCGTTCCTCACCGGACAGGGTGCGTCGCATGTTGGCCTTAACGCGCGCCATCAGTTCGCGCATGGAAAACGGTTTGGTGATGTAGTCGTCCGCGCCCAGTTCAAGGCCGAGCACCTTGTCGGTTTCCTCCTCGCGGGCCGTCAGCATGATGATCGGGGTATCCTGCTTTTTGCGGATGTGCCCGAGCACCTCAAAGCCGTCCATCGAGGGCAGCATAACGTCCAACAAAATCAGATCGGGGGCGTCCTCGAGCGCACAGCGCAGGCCTTCTGCGCCGTCGTAGGCGACCAGCGTATCATATCCCTCACGCTGGAGATTGAACACCAGAATGTCCGCAATCGCCTTTTCGTCCTCGACCACCAGAATCTTTTTCTTATCCATAGTTACCTCCTTCACAGAGGGTGGCAGGTGCTGTGCTTTCTCAGAACAGCCCCTTGAGCTTTGCACGGTACAACGCCATCACGGTCTTGGCGTCGCGGATCTCATCGCGTCCGGCCATGGCCTCCGCTTCCGTAATCGGCATCCGCACCACTTCGACAAATTCATCCTCATCCGGCTGCATTTCGCCGTCGGTCAGGTCGAGCGCGGCAAACAGATGCACCACCTCGGTCAAAAAGCCGGGGGAGGGATAAACACTGCCCAGCGGCACCATGCGTCCCGCCGTGCAGCCGGTCTCTTCCTTCAGTTCGCGCGCACCGCAGTCGGCAATGCTCTCGCCTTCGCCGTGATCCAGCTTGCCCGCCGGGATTTCCAGCATTTCCGTGTCATACGGGTAGCGGAACTGCCGCACCAAGATCACATTGCCGTCCCGGTCGATCGGCAGCACGCCCACGCCGCCGACGTGTTCGCACACCTCGCGCTGGGCGGTCCTGCCGTTGGGCAGCTCGACCTCGTCAAGCCGCGCTTTCATGATCTTCCCTTCAAAGAAATACCGATGGGAAAGCTGTTTTTCGCGCATATTCATGCTGATCTACCCCTTTTCATGACTTCCAAAGCAGCGCAGTACATAAGCGGTTTCGGGCGGGATGTGAAGGTGTACGCCGTGGCTGTTGGCGTCCTCAAAGCCTTGCCCGCTGATCATATCCACCGCGTAAACCGCCTCCGCACAGGTGTGGATGGTGTGGTGGCCGCGGTTGACCACCACCATCAGGCGGGAGGTTTCGCTCACCCGCTCGTATTGCAGCAGCGCACCGCGGCAGCGCAGGAAACGCAGTTCCCCATCCGCCAGCGTATTGCTGTCCGCGCGCAGCGCACACAGGCGGCGGTAAAACGCGAGCAGTTCGCGGTCTTCCTGTCCCCATGGATAGGTGCGGCGGTTGAATGGGTCTTCAAATCCCTGCCGTCCAGCCTCATCTCCATAGTAGATGGTGGGCGAACCCGGCATGGTGAACTGGATGACCGCCGCCAAGCGCAGCTTGCGCAGCGCGGTGGCCAGCCGGTCGGGCGGCAGTTCGTAATGCGCGCGCCCGTCGCGGTCCATGCGCCACTCCTGCTCGGATACGCCCAACAGGGTCAGCGCACGCGCCGTGTCATGCGTGCCGATGACGTTCATCAGGTTATAAAACACATCGCGCGGGTAATTTTCGCGGATGCACTCCATGGTTTCGGCAAAATGCTCAGCCGTGCCGCCGTTGAGGAACGCCAGAATCGCGTCGCGCAGCGGATAGTTCATCACGCTGTCCAGCTCGCCGCCCTGAAAATACTTGCGCCGCTCGGAATAGGCGATCTTATTGGAGGCATCCTCCCAGACCTCCCCGATGACGAGGGCATCCGGCTTTTCCTGCTTGGCTGCGGCGTTCAGCCGCTGGATAAATGCGTCGGGCAGCTCGTCGGCTACGTCCAGCCGCCAGCCGGACGCACCCAGCCGCAGCCAGCGCCGCACGACGCTGTCCTCATCTTCGATGATATAGTCGAGATAGCTTTCGTCCATCTCACGCACCTGCGGCAGCGTATAGATGCCCCACCATGAGCCGTATTTGTCCGGCCACTCCTGAAAATCGTACCAGCGATAATAGGGCGAATCCTTGGACTGGTGCGCCCCCACGCTGTGATACCGGCCGCGAGCGTTGAAATAGCGGCTGTCATAACCGGTGTGGTTGAACACCCCGTCCAGCACCACGCGCATCCCGCGCTTATCCGCTTCGCTGCACAGCGTGCGGAAGTCCTCCTCGCTGCCGAACAACGGGTCGATGCGCTTGTAGTCGCCCGTGTCGTAGCGGTGGTTGGAGTACGCCTGAAACATCGGGTTGAAGTAAATCGTGGTCACATGCAGGCTTTCCAGATAGTCCAGCTTGCTGATCACCCCGCGCAGCGTGCCGCCGAAAAAGTCGTTATTGAGGATTTCGCCGTTGGCATCCGGCTGGTAAACCGGGATATCATCCCAGTTTTCGTGCAGAACGCGTGGCGCGATGCCTTCCCCCTCTGGCTGGACGGGCATTTGCTCCCGGCAGAAGCGGTCGGGGAAGATGTTATAGGTGATGCCCCGGCCGAACCAGCGCGGCGGATGATAATTGGGGTCATAGACCGTCAGCTGGAACTTATCGCCCAAGGTGTCGATGATTTCTGCGCGCCCGGCATAGCCGCGCGCACAGTAGCGCGGGCCGTCCGCCGTGTCCAGTGTGAAGTAATACCAGTACAGGCCCGGATGCGACGGCGTAAAGCTGGTGGTGTAGTGGTCGCGCGCGCCGGCAAGGCCGTGCCAACGCATCGGGAAGGCTTCCGGCGCTTTGCCGTCCTCCTCCACCCAGAGGGTAATATGCTCGGTGCCTCGCTCACGCTTGGGATAGGTGGAAAACTCAACCGTCTGCCCGGCGGGCACGGCGCCGTAAGGCGCTTTGCACCTGGGGTCACGGGAGTAAAACATACAATCGGGAACGGTATTCAAAAAATTTCCCCCAAACATAAAAACTCTTTATATAGTATAGCACGAACTATCCGCAAGGTAAACAAAAAACGGCCTTTCCGGGCCGTTCCCTGCAAAATGCCGCCATGCGCGGCCGGGCGCATCCACACCCACACTTTCATATTATGATACCAGCCGCCGGTGGGCCGTTTGCCCGGTTGCGGTCAAGAAAACGGCCGGCCAGCGGTTTCAGTGAGAGGCCGTGTCGGCGGCCCGATGAGACGAAAGGAGGTTTTTGCCCATGAATCTGCGTGTCCGTCTGAAAAACCCGGTATTCTGGGCGCAGCTTTTGCTGGGTGTGTGCGCCACGGTGCTGGCCTATGCCGGCCTGACCGCTGCGGATATGACCAGCTGGGGTGCTTTATGGAACGTCGTCCGGCAGGCGCTGACCAATCCCTACTGCCTGTTTCTGGTTGCGTCCAACGTTTGGAGCGCGCTCAACGACCCGACTACCAGCGGCCTGACCGACTCCAACCGCGCACGGCAGTACGACAAACCGCTGGAACCGTAACACACGCCTGCATAAGACAAAACAGGGGCGCAGCCGTTTGGCTGCGCCCCTGTTTTGTCATGCCTTTGCTGCGTCGTTTTTGTATTGTGCGATCGTGTGCGCAATATACGGCTGCACTTCCCCGATCGGAATGCCCAATGCAACCGCCAATTCCCCGTGCAGCAGATCCTCTGCCCGTTTGCGGTAACGCTGATCGACCTGGCTGACCCGGCGCCCGCTGCGGCGCGACTTGGCGTACACTGTCTTGATCAGCTGCACCAGATCGCGGCAGTCATGGCTTTGCAGCACCGCTTGGTAATGCTCGCTGGACATGCGCATACTGTGCGAGGTGAATCCGTCCTCCTCGATCGTTGGGATGGTCTGGATCAGTTCTTCTGCCTGCGCGCGCGAAATGACCGGCCGGGTAAACACCGGGGAATCCACTGGGACATAGATGGTTTCCGTGCCGGCAACCGGGACCAGTGTATAATATAGCTTTTCTTCCTCCGTATCAAAGGGCGGTTTACCGACCGCCTCCACCCGGCAGACGCCGCTGGTCCCGTAAACGATAAATTCCCCCGTCTGATACATGGTACTCCTCCTTACTGTGCCCGAACGCGACGGCGGGCAGCGTAAAAACGCTGCCGCCGATTCTTTCCTGATAGGATAATTATAGCACATTTAGCAGGAAAATGTAAGGATAATTTATTTTTCTGCGCACCAGTCCAGCTTTTGCGCCACTTCGTGCGGCAAATAGAAGCACAGGTGGTCCTTCACCTGCCCGTTGTAGAGCAGTTCCGCCCGGTGCAGCGTCCCCTCGTATTCGAAACCGCATTTTTCCAGCACGCGGCGCGAGGCAGGGTTGTCCGGATAGCAGGTCGCGCTGATGAGATCCAGCCCCATCTGCCGGAAGCCGAACCGCACTGCGGCGCGCACGGCTTCGGTCATGTAGCCGTGCCCCCAGTAGTCCACGCCCAGCGCGTAGCCAAGCGAACGTGACGAACCGTATTGGCGGGTGGAGTCGGTGATCAGCCCGATCGAACCCATCAGACGACGGTCGGCCTGCCGTTCGACCGCCCACACGCTCGACTGGCCCAGAAAGACCAGATGCAGAATATCGCTCGACTCGAGCAGGCTTTCGTGTGGCTTCCAGCCCGCGTTCCGGCCGACTGCCTCGTCCTTGGAATACGCATAGAGCGCCTCCACATCGTCCTCCCGAAAGGGGCGCAGCGTCAGCCGTTCGGTCGTCAGCGTCATGAGGTTTCCTCCTTTTCGTCCATAAACGGGCAAAAAGGGCGCAAAGCGATATGCTTTGCGCCCTTTTCTGCGTTACTTAATGGTCATCACCTGATCGCGCGCCGGGCCGACGCCCAGCATGGTGATCGGGCAGCCGATGATGCGCTCGAGTTCGCGGATATAATCCTGCACGGTCTGCGGCAGCTCGCCAAACGAGCGGCAGCCCGTGATGTCCTCGTCAAAGCCGGGGAACTCCTCGTAAACCGGCTCGCAGTCCGTGAGATCCATGAAGTTGGCCGGGAACTCGGTGACCGTCTGGCCGTTCTTCAGCTTGTAGGCCACGCAAACCTTGAGTTTGGGCAGGCCGCGCAATGGGTCGATCTTGTTGATGACGACCTCGGTCAGGCCGTTGACGCGCACGGCATAGCGCGCCACCACCGCGTCGAACCAGCCGGTGCGGCGCGGACGGCCGGTGACCGTGCCGAATTCACCGCCAGCATTGCGGATATAGTCGCCCGTCTCGTCAAACAGCTCGGTCGGGAAGGGGCCTTCGCCCACACGGGTGGTGTAGGATTTGAAAATGCCCATGATGCTGTCGATGGCGGTCGGGCCGACGCCCGAGCCGATGCAGCAGCCGCCCGCAACCGGATGCGAGGAGGTGACAAACGGATAAGTACCCATATCCAGATCGAGCAGCGTACCCTGTGCGCCCTCGAACAGGACTTCCTTGCCTTCCTTGACCGCGTTCCAGGTCAGGATGGTGGTATCACACACATAGGGGCGCAGCCGGTCAGCATATTCCCGATACTCCGCGACCACCGCGTCCGCGTCGATGGCCTCGCCGCCATATACGCCGGTGATCACGCGGTTTTTGTGCGCGCACGCCTCGCGGATGACGGTCTCAAAGCGCTCTGCATCCACAAAATCGTGCATCCGCACGCCGCTGCGCTCGGATTTATCCATATAGGTTGGGCCGATGCCCTTTTTGGTCGTGCCGATGGCAGTGCCGTCCTTGGCCTTTTCCGCTTCGCTCAAAGCGTCCAGCTCAAGATGCCACGGCAGGATGCAGTGGCAGCGCGCGTCGATGTGCAGCTTGTCGGTCGAAACGCCCTTTTCGTGCAGGCCGTCGATCTCGCCCAGCACCGCCTTGGGGTTGACCACCACGCCCGGGCCGATCACATTCGTGCAGTCCGGATACAAAATGCCCGAGGGGATGAGCTGCAGCTTGTATTTGACGCCGTTTGCCACCACCGTATGGCCGGCGTTATTGCCGCCCTGACTGCGGACGACCAGATCGGCCTTGCCCGCGAAAATATCAATGAACTTGCCCTTGCCTTCGTCGCCCCACTGGGCGCCGAGAATTACCTTACCTGGCATAGGATTTCCTTCCTTTCTGCTCTCAGACCTGCTTTCAGCATGTCATACAGCTAAAGTATAGCATAGCATCCCGCGCTTTTCAATCCTGATTTGCGCCTTTTGACTTGTAAAAGCCCATGCGCCGTTGTAAAATATCCGTGTAAAGCATGGAAGGAGACGGAAAAGAAATGCACTATCTGGACAATGCGGCAACGACGGCGGTACTGCCCGAAGCGGCTGAGGCGGCCATGCACGCCATGCGCACCTGCTTCGGCAACCCGTCGAGCCTGCATAAAATGGGAATAGACGCCTCACACCTGCTTGAGGACAGCCGAAAAACGGTGGCTTCCGCGCTCGGCTGCCTGCCGGAGGAGACGTATTTCACCTCGTGCGGCACAGAAAGCACAAACATCAGCCTGCGCGGGGCCGCGCACCTCAACCGCCACCAGAAGGGGCGCATCATCACCACCGAGATCGAGCACGCGGCGACCCTCAACACCGCAAAACAGCTGGCCGCCGAAGGGTTTGACGTGGTGTTCCTTGCACCGGACGAAACCGGCCATATCACACCCGACGCGCTTGCAGACGCACTGACCGAGGACACCGCGCTGCTGTCCTGCCAGCTGGTCAACAACGAGATCGGCACGGTGCAGCCGGTGGCCGAACTCGGCGCGATGCTCAAGGCGAAAGCGCCGCGTGCGCTGTTCCACATCGACGCGGTGCAGGGGCTGGCGCGTGTCAAGCTCGCACCGAAAAAGTGGAACTGCGACCTGATGAGCGTTTCCGGCCACAAGATCGGCGCGCCCAAGGGCATCGGCGCGCTGTACGTCAAAAAGGGGCTGCGCCTGCCGCCCCTGATGTTCGGCGGCGGGCAGGAAAAGGGGATGCGTCCGGGCACCGAGGCGCTGCCGAATATCGCGTCGTTTGCCAAGGCGTGCGAGATCCGTATGGCGCATTTTGACGAAGATTATCAGCATGTGCAGCAGCTTGCCGATCATCTGCGCGCACAGGTGGCGGCGCAGATGCCGGACGCAGCGTTCAACGGCGCAGGCGACATCCCGCATGTGGTCAACCTGTCCATCCCCGGCTGCAAGAGCGAGGTCATGCTGCGCGTGCTGGAAAGCGATGAGGTCTATGTTTCGAGCGGCTCGGCCTGCTCCAAAGGCAAGCAGAGCGGCGTCCTGAAAGCGCTTGGCCTGCCCAAAGCACGCACGGACAGCGCGCTGCGCGTGTCCTTCTGTCCGTCCAATACGACGGAAGATGTGGACGCTTTTGTCGCAGCCGCGCAAAAAGGCCGGAAGATGTTGGGTTCGATAACCTTATTATAAAGGAGACGTTATGAAAGAAGTATTGCTGCTCAAGTGCGGGGAAATCGTCCTCAAGGGACTCAACCGCAAAACCTTCGAAGATCGCCTGCTCAAAAACCTGTCCCGCCGGATGAAACATGTGGCGGACTGCAATATCACAATGCGCCAGTCGGTCGTGTATGTCGAAGTGCCGGAGGATGCGGACGCGGACGCGGTCATGGACTGCGCGCGCCATGTGTTTGGCTTTGCAACCATTTCGCGTGCGGCGGTCTGCCCGGAAAAGACGCTCGAGAGCGTCATCGACACCGCGCAAAGTTACCTTGCACCGCGCTTTGCACAGGCAAAGACCTTCAAGGTCGAGACCAAGCGCGGCGACAAAAAGTTCCCGATGACCTCGACCGAGATCAGCCAGCACGTCGGCGGCGAGCTGGCCGACCGCTTCCCGGAGGTGCGCCCCTACATGCACGGGCCGGACTTGACCGTACACGTCGAAATCCGTGAGAAATACGCCTTTGTTCACGCTGGCCCTGAGCCGGGCGCGGGCGGTATGCCGATCGGCTCGAACGGACGCGCAGCGCTCCTACTCTCGGGCGGCATCGACAGCCCGGTGGCGGGCTGGATGATGGCCAAGCGCGGTCTGGAACTCGTCGGCGTACACTTTTTCAGCTATCCCTACACCTCGGAGCGCGCCAAGGAGAAGGTGCTGGAACTCGGCCGCAAGCTGACCGTGTGGTGCGGCCGCATGAGCGTCATGGTCGTTCCGTTCACCAAAATTCAGGAGGAAATCCGCGAAAAGTGCCACGAGGAGCTGTTCACGCTTATCATGCGACGCTTTATGATGCGCATTGCGGAGCGCGTAGCCGTCGAATACGGCTGCGGCGCGCTGATCACAGGCGAGTCGCTTGGGCAGGTCGCGAGTCAGACCATGCCCGCCATGGGCGTAACCGGCGCGGTGTGCGAACTGCCGATCTTCCGTCCGTGCATCGGCATGGATAAGGAGGAGATCGTCACGATTGCGCGCAAGATTGACACGTTCGAAACGTCCATCCTGCCTTATGAGGACTGCTGCACGGTGTTCACGCCCAAACACCCGAACACCAAGCCAAAAATGCCCAAAATTCTCGAGGCCGAGAGCCACTTAGACGTAGAAAGTCTCGTCAACGAGGCGGTCGAAGGCGTCGAGATTATCCACTTACCATAAGCAAGAAAGAAGGAAACACTTCCATGAACGCAGAACTGATTGCCGTTGGCACGGAAATCCTGTTGGGCGATATTGTCAACACGGATGCGCAGGTCATCTCGCAGGGGCTGAGCGAGCTGGGCATCAACGTATTCTACCAGACCGTCGTGGGCGACAACCCTACGCGCCTGCGCCGCGTCATTGAAACCGCGCGCGACCGCGCGGATATCATCATCACGACCGGCGGCCTTGGACCGACACTGGACGACCTGACCAAAGAGACACTGGCGACCGTGTTTGGCCGCAAGATGGCGCTGCACCAGCCTTCGCTCGACCGCATCAAGGGCTTTTTCCAGACCATCGGCCGTGAAATGACCCAGAACAACGAGAAACAAGCGTGGTTGCCCGAGGGTTGCACGGTTTTTACCAACGAATGGGGCACCGCACCCGGCTGCGCATTTGAAGCTTACGGCAAGCATGTGATCATGCTGCCCGGCCCCCCGCGCGAGTGCAATCCCATGTGGAAGGAATGCGCGATGCCGTACCTTTATAAACTCGCGGGCGGCTGCATTGTTTCGCGCAACGTGCGCGTGTTCGGCTTGGGCGAAAGCAACATGGAGACCATCCTGCACGATATGATGGCGGAAAGCGCTAACCCGACGATTGCGCCCTACGCCAAGACCTCGGAATGCTTCGCGCGCGTGACCGCCAAGGCAGACACCCCGGAGGAATGCGAAAAACTGCTTGACCCGGTCGTTGAAAAGATCTGCGGCCTGCTGGGCGACGACGTGTACGGCGTGGACGTGGACTCCCTCGAGCAGGTGGTGGGCGACGGCCTGCGCGCGCGTGGCATGACTCTGGCCGTCGCGGAAAGCTGCACAGGCGGCCTGCTGTCCAAACGCATCACGGATGTACCCGGCTGCTCGGATTACTACCTCGGAGGCGTGTGTTCGTACGCCAACGAGGTGAAAATGAAGGTGCTGGGTGTCCAGAAGGAAACGCTCGACACGGTCGGTGCGGTATCGCCCGAGGTGGCCGAGCAGATGGCGGAAGGCGTGGCAAAGGCGCTCGGTGCGGATGTCGGCGTGGGCATCACAGGTGTGGCCGGCCCGGGCGGCGGCACGGACGACAAGCCGGTTGGACTAGTGTACATCAGCATCTGGTGCAAGGGGCAGCACTACACCCGCAAGATGAAGTCCACAAACGGACGCGACCGCGTGCGGATGCAGGCGGCTTCCACGGCACTCGATATGATTCGCCGCAACATTTTCTGAACAAATAAATTCCTTTTTGTCTGTTTTTTTGACATTCCCAGTCATTCCCTGTGGAAACCAAACAAAATTCTCATCAAAAAAGTCCAGTAATTGTGTAAAATTGCTGGACTTTTGTTGTGCCTTGATGTATACTATACCTAACTAAAGTGAGAGGTATCTGCCTAAATACGGTCGAAATGCACAAATAGTTGGAAAATTTTCGCAAAGGCGCTGGATTTTGGCAGGATAAGCAGTATAAAAAGGGAGAGATGCGATATGAAGAAAACACCCGCAGCACCGGCCTGTGAAAAGCGCAGCCAGCTTTTCTATTCAGGCAGGGACTGCCGCGCCTTTGACTATATGGGCGCACATCCCTTTGAACAGGATGGCGAGCCCGGCTACCTGTTCCGGGTCTACGCCCCCGAGGCCGAAAAGGTTTCGGTCATGGGCGAATTCAACGGCTGGAACCGCAACGTGGACTACATGATGCGGGACGAGCAGGGCATCTGGGAGAAATTCATTCCGCATGTTTCCGAATACGCAGCATATAAGTATAGTGTATGGGCGAAATCGGGCGATGTGTTCGACAAGTCCGACCCGTACGGCTTCCACAGCGAAACCCGCCCCGGCAACGCCTCCAAGGTGTACGACATCGAGGGGTATGAGTGGAACGACGCTTCGTGGATCGAGTGGCGCAAGAACAACCTGCCCTATTCCAGCCCGGTCAACATCTATGAATGCCACCTCGGTTCGTGGAAAATCCACGAGGACGGCAACTTCTACTCTTACCGCCAACTGGCGGACGAGCTGGTCCCCTATGTCAAGGAGATGGGCTACACCCACATCGAAGTCATGCCGCTGACCGAGTACCCGTTCGACGGCTCGTGGGGCTATCAGGTCATCGGCTACTTTGCTGCGACCAGCCGTTACGGCACGCCCAAAGACCTGATGTACTTCATCGACAAGGCGCATCAGGCCGGACTGGGCGTCATCATGGACTGGGTGCCCGCGCACTTCCCCAAGGACGGCTGTGGTCTGGTCGAGTTTGACGGCTCTTATCTCTATGAATATGCCGACCCGCTCAAGATGGAGCACAAGGAATGGGGCACGCGCGTATTCGATTACGGCAAGACCTCGACCCGCAACCTGCTGTTCTCCTCGGCCATGTTCTGGATCGAAAAGTTCCATATGGACGGCCTGCGCGTGGACGCGGTTGCCTCCATGCTTTATCTCGACTACAACCGTCAGAATGAATGGCGGCCCAACATCCACGGCGGGCGGGAAAACCTCGAGGCGATCGACTTTTTGCGACTGCTCAACGAATTTATCCTGACCGACCACCCCGATGTCATGATGATCGCGGAGGAGTCCACCGCATGGCCGATGGTGACCAAGCCCGGCTATGACGGCGGCCTTGGCTTCAACTTCAAGTGGAACATGGGCTGGATGAACGACATGCTGTGCTACTGCTCGGCCGACCCGTTCTTCCGTAAGGACATGCACGATAAGATCACCTTCTCGTTCATGTATGCCTTTTCGGAAAATTACATCCTACCGCTCTCGCACGACGAGGTCGTACACGGCAAATGCTCGCTGATCGCCAAGATGCCGCCCCCGTATGAAAACCAGTTCGGCGGGCTGCGCGCACTGTACGGCTACATGACCGCACATCCGGGCAAAAAGATGCTGTTTATGGGCGGCGAATTTGCCCAGTTCTCCGAATGGGCGTACCAGCGCGGGCTGGACTGGATGCTGCTCGATTACCCCGCACACAAGCAGATGCAGACCTATGTCAAGGCGCTCAACCATTTCTACCTCGAAACCCCGCAGCTGTGGGAACAGGATACCGACTGGCGCGGCTTTGAGTGGATCAGCCACGAGGACAACCGCAACAACATCATCGCGTTCCGCCGCATCGCAAAGGACGGCAGCGATATCGTGATTGTCGTCAACTTCTCGCCCGAACTGCAGGAAGATTACCGCATCGGCGTGCCGTTTGCCGGCACCTATGAGGAAATCTTCTCCTCCGACCGGACCGAGTTCGGCGGCAGCGGCATTGCCAACGGCAAGCTGAAGACCGACGGCAAAAAGCCCATGCACGGGCAGGATCAATCCATCAGCATCCACATCCCGCGCTTCGGCGTGCTGTTCTTCAAGGGCAAGCCGCGCGCCAAGCGCCGTACCAAGGCCGAGATTGAGGCCGCCAAGAAGGCGGCGGCAGCCAAAGCCGCGAAAAGCACCCGCGCCTCCTCCAAATCCGTTGCCAAAACGGGGACGCGCGCAGTGACTAAAACCGGCACGAAGGCAGTCGCCAAGACCGGGGAGAAGGCGGTCGCGAAAACCGGCACAAAAGCAATCGCCAAAACCGGAGAAAAGGCGGTGGTCCAGGCAAGCGATGCCGGCAAGCAGGATTCTTAAAAGGGGACGCGCCGGAACCGGCGTAAAATAAAAACGTAAACCGCACAAAGGAGAGTTTATCAATGTATCGGAAAAAAGAATGCGTAGCCATGCTGCTCGCAGGCGGTCAGGGCAGCCGCCTCTACGTACTGACCAAAAATGTCGCCAAACCCGCGGTGCCGTTCGGCGGCAAATACCGCATTATCGACTTCCCGCTTTCCAACTGCGTTAACTCCGGCATCGACACGGTGGGCGTACTGACCCAGTACGAGCCGCACGTACTCAACGCCTATATCGGCTCCGGCCAGACTTGGGACCTCGACCGCCTGCGCGGCGGTGTCTACGTCCTGCCGCCGTACCAGAAGGGCAAAACCTCCGAATGGTACAAGGGCACGGCCAACGCCATCTATCAGAACATCCAGTTCATCGACGATTACGATCCTGAGTATGTCCTGATCCTGTCGGGCGACCACATCTATAAGATGAACTACAACAAGATGCTGCAGCAGCACAAGGAAACCGGCGCGGATGCGACCATCGCCGTGCTGGATGTCCCGCTGACAGAGGCATCCCGCTTCGGCATCATGAACTGCAAGCCGGACGGCACGATCTATGAGTTTGAAGAGAAGCCCAAGAACCCGAAGTCCACACTGGCTTCCATGGGCATCTATATCTTCTCGTGGAAAAAGCTGCGCAAATACCTGATTGAAGACGAGGATAACTCCAAGTCCTCCAATGACTTTGGCAAGGACATCATCCCTGCCATGCTCGGCAACGGTGAGAAGCTGGTCTCCTACCGCTTTGAGGGCTACTGGAAGGACGTCGGCACGATCGAAAGCCTATGGGAAGCCAACATGGATCTGCTCAGCCCGAATTCCGGCCTGAACCTGTCGGACGACAGCTGGAAGATCTACGGCCGCACCACCGGTTCGCCCCCGCACTTCACCGCAAAGAACGCATCGGTCAAGCACACCCTGCTCTCCGAGGGCTGTGAGATCGCAGGCGAGGTTTCCGAATCCGTGCTGTTCTCGGATGTCAAGATCGCCAAGGGCGCCAAGGTGGAATACTCCATCCTGATGCCAGGCGCAGTCATCGAGGAGGGCGCTACCGTGCGCTACTCCATTATTGCGGAAAACGCCGTCATCGCCAAGGATGCGGTTGTCGGCGGCAGCCCGTCGGACGGCGACGTGGACAAGTGGGGCGTGGCCGTCGTTGCGGAAGGTGTACGCATCGGCCGCGGCGCAACGCTGGCGGCAAAGGAAATGGCAGACGAAGACCTGCCGGACGTAAAGTAAGGGAGCGGAAACGATGAACAGTGTTTTAGGCATCATCATTGCATTTGATAACGACAATGATCTCCGTGAGATCACCGAGCACCGTACAGTTGGCGCGGTGCAGTGGGGCGGACGCTACCGCATCATTGATTTTATGCTGTCCAACATGGTAAACTCCGGCATTTACCGCGTGGGCGTGTTGATGAAGGACAAATACCAGTCCCTCATCGACCACATCGGCAACGCCAAGGATTGGGATCTGTCCCGCAAGAATTCCGGCGTGACCTTGCTGCCGCCGTATTCCTACTCCAAGAAAGCTTCGCCGCTCGTAACCGGCGAATACCGCGGCAAGATCGACGCACTGGCCGGTGCGGTTGACTTTTTGCAGAAGAACAAGGCCGATTATGTGGTCGTGGCCGACGGCGATATCGTCGCAAACCTCCCGCTTGACGACGTCATCGACCGCCACATCAAGTCGGGCGCCGACCTGACCATGGTCTGCACCAAGAAGCAGAAGGACTCGCCGTTTACCACCTATGTCGAGCTCAACCGTAAGAAGGAAGCGGTCGATATCCGCGTGGGCGACTCCAACGAAGGCAAGTGCAAGCACATTGCGCTGGGCGTATACGTCATGAGCCGCCAGTACCTCATCCATATGCTGTCCGACTGCGTCACGCACAACTGCATCCACTTCGAGCGTGAGTTCCTGTCCCGCGCACTGATTGACGGCACGGTTGCAGGCTACCTGTTCAACGAATACGCAATCAAGATCGAGGATACCTTCGATTACTTCCGTTCCAACATGGATATGCTGGACAAGGATGTGCGCGACGAAGTGTTCCTGCGCACCCGTCCGATCCTGACCCGCATCAAGGACGAAGCGCCGGCTTACTACGGCGACAAGGCCCTTGTGGAGGACAGCCTGATCGCAGACGGCTGCCGTATCGAAGGCACGGTAAAAAACTGTGTGCTGTTCCGTGATGTGGTGGTGGAAAAGGGCGCGGAAATCCGCGACTGCATCATCATGGAAGGCGGCCGCATCCTGTCGGACGCTTCGCTGCGCCATGTCATCACCGACCGCAACGTGGTCATCCGCGACGGACGCACCATGATGGGACACGAGAACTACCCCATTACGATCGCCAAGAACGCAACCGTCTGATAAAAGCATGTTAAAGTCGCTGCAAATGAGCGAAAAACACGGGCTGAAAGCGTGAAATGTTCGTGGAAATTCCCTATTTTGCAGGAAGGAAGAATCTAGTATAATAAAGATATGCAGGTGCGGAAGCGGAGGCTCTGTTTCCGCACCTCCTACTGGGGAGGCTCGGTTCTTATGAAAATAATGTACGTTACCAGCGAATGTGCTCCGTTCGTCAAAACCGGCGGTTTGGGCGACGTTGCCGGCTCACTGCCCAAGGCCCTTGCTGCAAAGGGACACGACGTGCGCGTGTTCTGCCCGCTGTATTCCGCGATCGGACAGGAATGGCGCGAAAAATTCTATTACTTAAAAAACGCCTACGTCCGTCTAGGCTGGCGCAACCAGTACTGCGGCGTATTCCGCTACGAGGCGGACGGCGTAACCTATTACTTCATTGACAACGAATACTATTTTGCCCGCGGCCAGGTCTACGGTGAGTATGACGACGCAGAGCGTTTCGCCTACTACTCCAAGGCGGTGCTCGAGGTGCTGCCCGATCTGGATTGGCGTCCCGACGTCATCAACTGCAACGACTGGCAGACCGCACTGGTGCCGGTGTACTACAACCTGATGTTCTCCTCCCGTCCGTTCTATGAGAACATCAAGACCGTGTTCACCATCCATAACATCCAGTATCAGGGCCGCTATGGCCGCGAGATCCTCGAATACGTGCTGGGCATCGACGACGCGCACTTCCGCTCGGGCTTCATGGCAATGGACGGCGACGTGAACCTAATGAAGGCTGCCATCGTGGCTTCCACCGCGGTGACCACGGTTTCGCCCACCTATGCGGGTGAAATCCAGACCGAATACTACGGCTACCGGCTCGATTCCGTGTTGCGCATGAACAGCTACAAGCTGCATGGCATCTTGAACGGCATTGATATGGATGCCTTCAACCCGGAGACCGATCCCAAAATCTTCAAGAACTACGGCCCGAAGAACCCGGACGACAAGAAGATTAACAAGCTCGAGCTTTTGAAGCTGTGCGGCATTCAGGGCGACGAGAACACGCCGGTCATCGGCATGGTCACCCGCTTTGTCGATCAGAAGGGCCTCGACCTGATCGAAGCTGTCCTGCACGACATCCTGTCGGACGACCTGCGCCTGATCGTTTTGGGCAAGGGCGACTGGCGGTATGAGCAGATGTTCCTCGAGGCCAAGCGCCGCTACCCGAACAATATTTCGGCATCCATCATGTTCTCTGGCGATCTGGCCAACCGCATCTATGCGGGCGCGGATATGTTCCTGATGCCGTCCAAATTTGAACCCTGCGGCCTGGCGCAGATGATCGCACTGCGTTATGGCACCATCCCGATCGTGCGCGAAACTGGCGGCCTGAAGGACACCGTACAGGCATTCGTCGATTACGCGGGTACGGGCAACGGCTTTACCTTTGCCAGCTACAATGCGCATGACATGCTGCACGTCATCCGCGAGGCCTGCGGTGTCTTCCGCTACAACAAGCCCGCGTGGAAAAAGCTGATGCTGCAAGGGATGCAAAGCGATTTCAGCTGGGGTAGCTCGGCAGATAAATATATCGAGGTTTACCATTCTGCCCTTGGCTGGTAAGACCGATCAAGCAAATTAAGTGAGGAGATAAGAGAGACCATGTCAAAGAATCAGTACACAAAGACCGCCTTGAAGGAGGCCATTGCAGGCAAGCTGCAGCGCCACTTCGGCCGCGAGGTTGCAGATGCCTCGAAGGAACAGGTTTACGAGGCCTGCGCGCTCGTCGTGCGTGACGCACTCACCGAGCATATGATCGAGACCCAGAATGAGGTTGAAAAATATGGAGAGCGTCAGGTGCACTATCTGTGCATGGAATTTCTTGTCGGCCGCAGCCTGCGCAACAACGCCTATAATCTGGGCATCCTGCCTGCGCTGACCGAAGCGCTCAAGGAAATGGGCTATGAAATGGCTGACATTTTCGAAGAGGAAGCCGATCCCGGTCTGGGCAACGGCGGTCTGGGCCGTCTGGCAGCCTGCTATATGGACGGCATGGCGACCATCGGCGTGCGCGGCACCGGCTACTCCATCCGCTATGAACACGGTATTTTCAAGCAGAAGATCGAGGACGGCCAGCAGGTCGAGCTGCCGGACTCCTGGCTGGCGTCCGGCGACGTGTGGCACATCCCGGCCATGGACGACACGCGCGAGGTCAAGATCGGCGGCACGGTCAACACCTACTTCAACGATCAGGGCAAGCTGGTCGTCGAGTATCACGACTATACCCCGGTGCTGGCAGTCCCGTATGACATGCCGATTTCCGGCTACGACACCAACAACATCGCCTGCCTGCGTCTGTGGGAGGCCAAGAGCCCGATCGCGCTGGACATGAAGCTGTTCTCGTCCGGCGAATACCTCAAGGCGCTCGAGAAGCACGCGATGGCGGAGACCATCTCGATGGTGCTGTACCCCGAGGATAACCACCGCGAAGGCCAGTCTCTGCGCCTGAAGCAGCAGTACTTCCTCGTGTCCGCCACCTTGCAGGATATCTGCGCCAAGCACAAGGCCAAGTATGGCACGCTGGCAAACTTCGCACACAAGCATGTGCTGCATATCAACGATACCCATCCGACGCTGGTCATCCCCGAACTCATGCGCATCCTGATGGACGAAAATGACATGAGCTGGGAGACTGCCTGGAACATCACCAGCCAGTCGGTCGCTTACACCAACCACACCGTTATGCCGGAAGCACTCGAGTGCTGGCCGGTATCGCTGGTGCAGGAGCTGATGCCCCGCATCATGCAGATCATCTATGAAATCAACGAGCGTTTCTGCAAAGAGCTGTGGAACTACTTCCCGAACGACTTCCAGAAGATCTCCAAGCTCGCCATCGTGGCGGACAACACCGTCCGCATGGCGCATCTGGCAATCGCGGGTTCGTTCTCGATCAACGGCGTTTCTGCGCTGCACTCCGAGATCCTCAAGGACCGCGTATTCAACGATTTCTACAAGATCTATTCTTCCAAGTTCTGCAACGTCACCAATGGCATTGCACACCGCCGCTGGCTGTGTGAGGCAAACCCGGAACTGGCTGAGCTGATTGAGAGCAAGATCGGCAAGGGTTATCGCAAACATCCGTCCGAATTGCAGGTGCTTGCCAACTACGGCAGCGACAAGGTGCTGCTGCAGCGTCTGGGCGACATCAAGCGCGACAACAAGCAGCGTCTGGCTGACTATATCAAGGCGCACAACGGCATCGAAGTCAATATGGACTCGATCTTTGACGTACAGGTCAAGCGTCTGCACGAGTACAAGCGCCAGATGCTCAACATCCTGCACATCATCTCCCTGTACCACAAGCTGAAGGACAATCCGGGCATGGATTTCGTGCCGCGCACCTTCATCTTTGGCTCTAAGGCTGCACCGGGCTATGCGGTAGCCAAAAAGACCATCCGCCTGATCAACTCGATCGCCAACATGATCAACAACGACCCGGATATCGGCGACAAGCTCAAGGTGGTCTTCATCGAGGACTACAAGGTATCGCTGGCTGAAATGATTATGCCGGCCGCCGAGGTCTCCGAGCAGATCTCGATTGCGGGCAAGGAAGCATCCGGTACGGGCAACATGAAGTTCATGATGAACGGCGCGCTCACCATCGGCACGATGGACGGCGCAAACGTCGAAATCTGCGAGGCTGTCGGCCGCGAGAACATCTTCATCTTCGGCATGGAGACCCCCGAGGCAGAGGCGCTGGCAGCATCCGGCAACTACGAGCCGATGCTGATCTACCAGAACGACCCGGTCATCAAGCGCGTACTCGATCACATGATCCACGGCTTTGGCGACGGCGTCGATTACACCGACCTTGCCAACCTGCTGCTGCACGGCGGCAACGGCGGCCCGGCTGACCGCTATATGAGCCTGAAGGACTTCTCCTCCTACGCGATTGCGCAGGAGCGCGTGAGCGAAATGTACCGCCATCCGGAGAACTGGAATTATATGTCGCTGATGAACATCGCAAACTCCGGCCGCTTCGCGTCCGACCGCTCGGTGGCAGAGTATGCGCAGAACATTTGGCGCGTCAAGACCAATTTCGCATTTTAATCTGTCGATGGCAGCGCATTGCTTCCATTGCGTTTGGGACGTACTGCGTCTTTGATGAAAAGAACCGCCCATGGGCGGTTCTTTTTATTTGCTGCGCGGCTTACAGCACGCCCTATGGAGGATGATTCACAAGAAGGGGAAAACCGCAGGTTGTGCCCCTTCTTGTGCGCCTGCGGTGCGCAGCCGCACGTTCTCCCCGTCGAGGCAAGACCCGGCAACGAAAACTTGCACCACCATAGAAAAAGGACGCACTAGCGTGCGTCCTTTTTGCCTGTTCTATTACGCTCTGCTCCACTGCGTGCCCTGACGGGTGTCCTTGATCGTCACGCCCATCGCAGCCAGCTCGTCGCGGATGCGGTCGGCTTCCGCAAAGTTCTTCTCCTTCTTCGCTGCAGCACGCTGCGCAATCAGCGCCTCGATCTTTTCTGCGTCGGGATCGACCGCGTCATCTCGCTTCTGTACGAGATTCAAAACACCGGTCAGCTCCATGAACAGGTCATGCGCTGCGGTCAGGAATGCCTTTGTTGCGTCCTGATGTGCGCCCATCCATGCGTTAATCTCGCGCGTCAGCTCAAAGATGGCGGAAAGCGCGTCCGCAGTGTTGAGGTCGTCGTCCATTGCGTCGATGAATTTCTGCTTGTAACCTTGCAGCGCTTCCATCTTGGCCGCTTCCTCGGCGGTCATCGCGTCGCCCTCGGCCTTGCCGATGCGGAATTCCATGTTGTTCCGCGCTTCGTACAGGCGCGCCAGCGACGCCTTGTTCATCTCGAGCGGCTCCGCCGAGTAATTGAGCGGCGTGCGGTAGTGGGCGGACAACATGAACATGCGGATGGTCTCATAGCCGAACTGCTTCGCCGCATCGCGCACCATGAAGAAATTGCCCTTGGATTTGGACATTTTCTCATTGTCGATGGTCAAAAAGCCGTTGTGCAGCCAGTAATGCGCGAAGGCGCAGCCGTTGGCGCATTCGGACTGGGCGATCTCGTTCTCGTGGTGCGGGAAAATCAGGTCAAGGCCGCCGGAATGGATGTCGATCGTGGGGCCAAGGTACTTGTTAACCATCGCGGAGCATTCAATGTGCCAACCCGGACGGCCTTTGCTGCCCCACGGCGTATCCCACGCGGGTTCGCCCGGCTTTGCCGCCTTCCAGACCGCAAAGTCCATCGGGTCTTCTTTCATCTCGCCGACGCTGATGCGGGCGCCCGCCTGCAATTCCTCCATCGGCTGATGGCACAGCTTGCCATAATCCGGGTCGGACTCGGTGCGGAAATACACGTCGCCGTTCGGCGCAAGGTATGCGTGGCCGTTGTCCAACAGCTTCTGCACGATGTCAATGATCGCGTCCATCGTCTCGGTCGCGCGGGGGTGGACAGTCGCCTTGCCAATGCCAAGCCCCTCAGCATCCGTGTAATACTCCTTGATATAGCGGTCAGCGATGACGTTAAAATCCGCGCCTTCCTCGTTGGCCTTGTTGATCACCTTATCGTCGATGTCGGTGAAGTTCTGCACGAAC
>CALWEB010000100.1 GCA_944376955.1 uncultured Agathobaculum sp.
GCCCTAGGCAGGTCGGCGTGCCGCCGCCGATGTACACGGTATCTACCGTGTAGCCGCTGCACGTTCTGCCGTATTCGCGGATGTGCGTCAGCAGCGCCGAAACATAGCTTTTCATCAGATCCGCATCCGTCACCGAGTAAAAATCACAATAGGCACACTTTTTGACGCAGAACGGAATGTGCAGATACAGCCCCAAAGGCCTGTTTTTATAACTGAATTTGCTCATGATTCCTCATCCAGTTTCAAGACTGCCATGAACGCTTCGGTCGGAATCTGCACCGTGCCGAGCGAACGCATCTTCTTCTTGCCTTCCTTTTGTTTTTCCAGCAGCTTCTTCTTGCGCGTGATATCACCGCCGTAGCACTTGGCCAGCACGTCCTTGCGCATCGCCTTGACCGTCTCGCGCGCGATCACCTTACCACCGATCGCCGCCTGAATCGGCACCTCGAACAGCTGACGCGGGATGTTCTCCTTAAGCTTTTCGCAAATGCGGCGTGCGCGGCCATAGGCCTTTTCACGGTGTACGATGAACGACAGCGCGTCCACCTGATCGCCATTGAGCAGCATATCCACCTTGACCAGATCGCTCGGACGGTAATCGAGGAACTCGTAGTCAAGCGAAGCGTAGCCGCGGGTACGCGCCTTTAAAGCGTCGAAAAAGTCGTAGATAATCTCATTGATCGGCATTTCATAGTGCAGCTCAACGAGATTGGCATCCAGATACTGCATGTCCTTGAACACACCGCGCCGCTCTTGGCACATCGGCATGATATTGCCGACATACTCCTGCGGGGTCATGATGGTCGCCTTGACAAACGGTTCGCGCGCCTCTTCAATCAGCCCCGGATCAGGGTAATCATGCGGATTGTCGCACTGAACCACTGTACCGTCAGTCTTGACGATCTCATAGACCACACTCGGCAGTGTTGTGACCAGATCGAGGTCAAACTCGCGCTCGAGGCGCTCCTGAATGACCTCCATATGCAGCATCCCAAGGAAACCACAGCGGAAGCCGAAGCCCAGTGCGACCGAACTTTCCGGCTCGAAGGACAATGCCGCGTCGTTGAGCTGCAATTTTTCCAGCGCATCGCGCAGGTCGGGGTATTTGGAGCCGTCCTCGGTATAAATGCCGCAAAACACCATTGGCCGCGCGGGGCGGTAACCCGGCAGGGCTTCCGCTGTCGGACGATCCGCCTCGGTGACCGTATCACCCACGCGAGTATCGGACACGGTCTTGATGGACGCAGTAAAGTAGCCGACCTCACCCGCGCACAGCTCCTGCTGCGGGGATAGGCCAAGCGGCAGCATATAACCGCACTCCAGCACCTGAAACACCGCACCGGTTGCCATCATCTTGACCTTCATGCCCGGCCGGATGCTGCCCTCCATCAGACGCATATAGACGATAACGCCCTTGTAGGGGTCATACTGGCTGTCGAAAATCAGCGCGCGCAGCGGTGCGTCCGGGTCACCCATCGGCGCAGGGATATCGGACACAATACGCTCGAGTACCGAGTGGATGTTGATATTCATTTTCGCAGAGATCTCCGGGCTGTCCTCGGCCGGGATGCCGATGATGTCCTCGATCTCCTGCTTGACACGCGGCGCGTCAGCTGCGGGCAGGTCGATCTTATTGATGACCGGCACGACCTCGAGCCCGGCGTCAATCGCCAAATAGGTGTTGCCGAGCGTCTGCGCCTCGATTCCTTGCGCCGCGTCCACCACCAGCAGCGCACCTTCGCACGCGGCCAGCGAGCGGGAAACCTCGTAATTGAAGTCCACATGGCCTGGCGTGTCAATCAGGTTCATCTCGTAGGTTTTGCCGTCGTCCGCTTCATATTCCATCCGCACGGCGCGCGCCTTGATCGTGATACCTCGTTCGCGCTCCAGATCCATATTATCGAGTAACTGCTCCTCCATCTCGCGCTGGGATACCGCCTTGCACTGTTCGAGCAGACGGTCGGCCAACGTCGATTTTCCGTGGTCAATATGCGCAATAATGGAGAAATTACGAATTTGCTCGCGATTTTTCACCCCGAAAGCTCCTTATCTGTTCCATAATAGCAATATGGAAATATTATAACACGTTCCCGTCGGTCTCACAAGCGTTCTTTTCCGCTTTGTCCCTTGCCCGACCCGGTTCTGTTTTTTTGCACAAATTTGATTTGGTTTTGCTGCGGATTTAATGCGACTGCGCTATGATAGAGCCGTAAGTAAAACACTTTCTTTTCTCTTTTCTTTATACTCTTCCCAAGAGCGGGGGCGGTCGCAAGCCGCCTCCGCATATTTTTTCACGAAAATACTTGCATTCTTTTTTTTGCGGGTATATACTGGGTTCAGCAAAGCAGCCAGCTGCTGTGCTAAAACCGAATAACAGGATTCTTCAGGGCAGGGTGCAATTCCCTACCGGCGGTACAGCCCGCGAGCGGACGCTTTTTTAAGCGAATGCATGATTCGGTGAAACTCCGAAGCCGACAGTATAGTCTGGATGAAAGAAGAATGTGCGGAAAAACGGATTTGGTTCCGTCTCCGTTTATTTGCTGTTCTGAAACGCGTTTTGTGTTTCAGATTTTTTTATTTTTAACGTTTCGCCCCGAAGCATCCGCTTTCGGGGCGATTTTTCATTTCGCAGCCTGTAAAAGGCTGTTTTGACGAGGTGATCCGGTTGCAAAACCAAACGGAAACGTACATGCGCCGCGCACTCGAACTGGCCAAACGGGGTGCGGGACATGTCAGCCCCAACCCGATGGTCGGCTGCGTGATCGTCAAGGACGGACGCATCATCGGGGAGGGCTGGCACGAACATTGCGGCGGCCTGCACGCCGAGCGCAATGCACTGAAAAACTGCACGGAGGACCCGGCAGGCGCAGATCTATATGTCACGCTGGAACCGTGCTGCCACTGGGGTCGCACCCCTCCCTGCACGGATGCGATTTTGGAAAAGCGGATCGGCCGCGTATTTGTCGGCTGTCTGGACGCCAACCCGCTCGTCGCAGGGAAAGGCGCACAAATCCTGCAGGACGCAGGCATCCCGGTCGAAACCGGGATCTGCGAAGAAGAATGCCACCGCTTAAACGAGGTATTCTTCCATTTTATCACCAACAAAACCCCATTCGTCGTGCTCAAATACGCTATGACACTGGACGGCAAGATCGCTGCCGCCTCCGGCGACAGCCGCTGGGTAACGGGCGAAGCCGCCCGCCGTCATGTCCACGAGACACGCGCACGCTTGTCCGGCATCATGGTAGGCATTGGCACCGTCTTGGCCGATGATCCGCTGCTCACCTGCCGCATCGAGGGCGGGCGCAACCCTTACCGCATTATCTGCGACAGCCACGCGCGCGCCCCGCTGGACTGCCAGCTCATCCGCACGGCACGCGAGATCGACACGATTATCGCCGTGACCGAGTGGAACGAACGCGCCACCGCACTGAAAAAAGCGGGTGCACATCTGGTGCTGTGCAAGGAGAAAAACGGTAAAGTAGACCTGCGCGATCTGATGCAGCAGCTCGGCCCGCACGGTCTGGACAGCCTCCTGGTCGAAGGCGGCGCAGAGCTTGCCTTTGCAGCGCTCGATGCGGGCATCGTCCATAAGGTGCAGGCATATATCGCGCCCAAGCTGATTGGTGGCGCGGCAGCTAAGACCCCACTCGGCGGCACAGGCTTTACCCGCATGGCAGACGCGGTGCCGATCAAAAACGTCACCGTCACGCCGCTCGGTGAGGATTTCCTGCTCGAGGGGGTGCTGTGAGATGTTTACCGGTATCATTGAAGAAATCGGAACCGTGCGCCGCATCGAGCGCGGCGCGGCCGGTGCACGACTGACAATCAGCGCGAAAACCGTACTGGAAGGCACCAAGCTTGGCGACAGCATCGCCACCAACGGCGTATGCCTGACGGTCGTTTCCTTAACCGCAGACAGCTTCTCAGCGGACGTAATGGCCGAATCTCTGCGGCGCTCTAGTCTGGGCGCGCTGCAAACCGGCTCGCCCGTCAACCTCGAGCGCGCGATGCCACTAAACGGCCGCTTTGGCGGGCATATCGTCTCCGGCCATATCGACGGAACGGGTACAGTCGCGTCCCAAAAACGTGAGGACAACGCGGTCTGGGTAACCTTGCGCGCTCCTACTTCCCTGCTGCGATACATCGTCGAAAAAGGCTCGATCGCGATTGACGGCGTCAGCTTGACGGTCGCAGCAGTGGACGAAACCGGCTTTTCGGTCTCGATTATCCCGCACACGGGCGCACAGACCATCCTGCTGGACAAAAAACCGGGCGAGACGGTCAACCTCGAGTGCGACGTGATCGGCAAATACGTTGAAAAGCTGCTTACCCCCTACGGCAAGGACGAGAGCACGCCCAAAAGCAACATCACCATGGAATTTCTGGCCCGGAACGGGTTTTAAGGCAATCGAAGGAGGATAATCCCATATGGAACAGCAATACTGCACGGTCGAGGAAGCACTGGAAGAGCTGCGCGCCGGCCGCATCATCATCACAATCGACGACCCCGACCGCGAAAACGAGGGCGACATGATCTGCGCCGCCCAGTTTGCTACGACCGAAAACGTCAATTTCATGGCCATGCACGCCAAAGGTCTGATCTGCACACCGATGAGCGAAGCTGTCGCCCAACGGCTTGGCCTTGAACAGATGGTCAAGGTCAATACCGATAACCACCAGACCGCGTTCACCGTCTCGGTCGATCATGTGAACACGACCACTGGCATTTCCGCCGAGGAGCGCGGCTACACCTGCCGTATGTGTGCCGATCCGTCCACCAAGCCCGAGGATTTGCGCCGCCCCGGCCATGTTTTCCCGCTGGTGGCACGCTACGGCGGCGTACTTACCCGCAACGGCCATACCGAAGCAACCGTTGACCTATGCCGTCTGGCAGGGCTGGAAGAGTGCGGCCTGTGCTGCGAGATCATGCGCGACGACGGCACCATGATGCGCACCACTGAGCTGCTCGAGCATGCCAAGCAATGGGGCCTCAAGGTCATCACGATCAAGGATTTGCAGGACTACTGCCGCCGCCACGACAAGCACGTTGTGCGCGAAGCCTGCGCCAAGCTGCCCACCCGCTTTGGCGAATTCCAGATCTACGGCTACATCAACGACCTGACCGGCGAGCACCACGTCGCGCTGGTCAAGGGCGATATTGGCGACGGCAAAAACCTGCTGTGCCGTGTGCACTCCGAATGTCTGACCGGGGACGTGTTCGGCTCTCGTCGCTGCGACTGTGGACAGCAGCTAGCCGCCGCCATGCAGCAGATCGAGCGCGAAGGCCGCGGCGTACTGCTCTATATGCGGCAAGAGGGCCGTGGCATCGGCCTGATCAACAAGCTCAAGGCTTATGAATTGCAGGAACAGGGCTGGGACACAGTCGAGGCCAACGTCAAGCTGGGCTTTGCCCCCGACCTGCGCGAATACTGGATCGGTGCGCAGATTTTGCAGGATCTCGGCGCGAAGGAGCTGCGTTTGCTGACCAACAACCCGGAAAAAATCTATGGTCTGGACGGTTTCGGCGTGGAGATCGTCGAGCGTGTCCCGATTGAGATCGCTCCGCAGGAGGATGATGCCTTCTATCTGCGCACCAAGCAGATTAAAATGGGGCATCTGTTTAAGCACGTACTATAAAAATAAAATATTATGGAGGAATCGAAAATGAAAGTACTCGAAGGAAAACTGGTTGCAGGCAAGGGCAAGTTTGCGATTGTGGCATCGCGTTTCAATGAATTTATCGTCTCCAAGCTGATTTCGGGCGCAGAGGACACCCTCGTACGCCACGGCGTGGACACGGACGACATCACACTCGTCTGGGTACCGGGCGCATTCGAAATCCCGCTTGCAGCGCTCAAGCTCGCACAGTCGGGCAAATACTGTGCCATTCTCTGCCTCGGCGCGGTTATCCGCGGCTCGACCTCGCACTACGATTACGTCTGCAACGAGGTTTCCAAGGGCGTGGCACAGGTCAACCTGCAAACCGGTGTTCCGACCACATTTGGTGTGCTGACCACCGAGAATATCGAGCAGGCCATTGAGCGCGCCGGCACCAAGGCCGGCAACAAGGGCGCAGACGCCGCCATTGCCGCATTGGAACTTGCCAACTTGATGCCGCAGATTTAAGGATTTCATTCATACCGAATCCAGAGAAAAGGCTTTCTTTTCTGCACTGCAAGGCAATGATTGCCGTCAATACCAACCAATGAACCAAAACCCAACAACAGTTGATGCAGTCAAAAAAACAGATCGGACAGCGAACCGCTGTCCGATCTGTTTTTTCATCGGGAAAGGTTCAAAATAATCGCCGCGCACCTATGCTTTGCCATACGGAATGCCCACAGTATACCATTCCGTGTGGCAAGGTGCCCGAGACCTAATTTCTATCCAAATTCCAATCAATTCCTTTACATTTCGCCCTTCCATACGCGGGCCAAGATATCTTTCAGTACCAGCATTGCATCCGTATGGTTATAGCCGTAATCCACCCGCAGCTGGGTTAACATTTCCCGCAGTGGCGGCGCATAGTCTTGGATGCGCACCTTTTCATGATAGGTGGCTAATACCGGATATTTCTTGCTCCACACCTTGTTCCAGTCGATCTTTGCCTGCATTTCTTCGCTTACACTGTCGATCATCTGCTGCGCCTGCTGTTCGTCGAAATCATACTCAATCAGCTCATCCAGCGTCATGCGATAAAGGACGGCCAATCGCTTGGACTGCCGGATGTCCGGCAGTGTTTCGTCGGTTTCCCATTTCGAAATCGTCTGGCGGCTGACGCCCAGCTTCTCTGCCACATTTTCCTGTGACAAACCGCTCTTTTTACGGGCGTGATACAAACTGCTTCCTAAACGCATCGTCTTTCTCCTCCTCCAATGTCCTCCATATCAGTATACCGGCCCAGCCGGCAAATTTCCACCAATGGAAGCCGTCAATTTCGCCCGTTTTGTTCACAGACAC
>CALWEB010000101.1 GCA_944376955.1 uncultured Agathobaculum sp.
TGTATGTGCAGTGTATCAAGCAAGTGGCTTTCCCCAAGATCATCTATGACATGACCCGCTTCCCTGCCGGGTGGTCGAACGACGTGGGCAAGGCGGTCGGGATGCGCGGCAATCCGAACGAGGCGATTGCGACTGCGTTC
This sequence comes from uncultured Agathobaculum sp., assembly GCA_944376955.1. Classification (GTDB taxonomy): domain Bacteria; phylum Bacillota; class Clostridia; order Oscillospirales; family Butyricicoccaceae; genus Agathobaculum. The sequence goes on from CALWEB010000101.1 coordinate 141, forward strand.
AAAGCGCCCGATATCTCCTCGCAGGTGCTCGGCCTGCTCAAACAAATGATGAACGACACCGCCGAGCTGATGGGCGCGAGCGAAGCCGCACTCGGCACGGTAAAACCCGACAACACCTCGGCAATCGTAGCGGTACAGAACGCGACCGCCGCCCCGCTTGAGCTGACCAAAATGGAGTTTTACCGCTTCACCGAGGACTGGGCGCGCATCTTCCTCGACCTGATGGGCGCGCACTACGGCGTTCGCACGCTCGTCGTGGCAGATGAGCCGGGCGAGACGCCTTACCGGCAGAGCTTCGATTTCTCCCAGCTTGCCGGACAGGATCTGCGGCTGCAGGTGGACGTGGGCGCGGCCAGCTACTGGTCGGAGACCATGCAGACCATGACCAACGACCACTTGCTCGAGAGCGGAGTCATCACCGACCCGCTTGTATATCTGGAAAACGTGCCTGATTATCAGGTGCGCGGCAAAAACGACCTGCTGCACGCGCTCCGCGTACAGCGACAGCAGCAAAAGGAGGAAAACACAAATGCAAACCAGACAAAAACCGCTCAGTAACCCGACAACCAGCGCAGCCCCGGCTACAACCCCCATCGACCCGTTTGCAACAGATTCGGCACAGACCGCGCAGATGCCGCCCAATGGACAAGCAGAACAGGCCGGTCAGCAGACCTTTCCCGTGCCGGTGGACGGTACGGTGCGCGAACTGACGCTGGACGAGTTGATCCAGGCAGCCAGCCTCGGCCTATCCAAGCAGAACGCCTACATCCGCCGCAACCGCGCGGCAAACGGGATGCCCAACGGACAAATCTATGCAGCGTTCGTCGAAGAATACCCGGATGTACGCCCGGAGGAAATCCCGCCGCAGGTATGGGAGTGGGCGCAGCAGGAAGGCTCGCTGGTCTCGGCTTACCGCAAGTGGGAGATCCTCGAACTCAAGGACGAGCTGGCTGCGCTCGAGATGAACCAGAAAAACCGCCGCGCGGCGGTTGGGCCCGCGCAGAGCGATGGCGAACCGGCGGGTGTTGATCCGGTAACGCTTGCGCTGCTGGGTAAGTAGGCATCCAGGGGGTATCCATACCCCCTGGATACGAAAAAAGTTCCTATGAAACTTTTTTCGATACCCCCGGACGCGGCCCAAGGCCGCTGAGCCGAGGGCAAAATTCGAGGTACATGCCCCCGAATTTTGTATTTTATGTCGCTCCGCTCCCGACGGGCGGTACACAAACCACACTTTGACAGGAGGTTATTCTCTATGGCTATCAATCTTGCAACCAAATATTCCGACCAAATTGCAGAAGTATTCACCCGCGCATCCTTCATCAAGGGCAAAACCGCCGAAACCTTTGACCTGACCGGCGTCAAAACACTCAAGGTCTACACCCCGATCACGGTCGAAGAGGTCGATTACGACCGCGACGGCGGCCTCAAGCGCTACGGTGACGTGACCGAAATGCAGGACGTTGTGCAGGAACTGACCATGACGCAGGACAAGGCGTTCACGCTGACCATCGACAAGGGCAACAACCTCGACCAGAACCTCGTCAAGAATGCGGCCGATATGCTGCGCCTGCAGCTGAACGAAAAGTCCACCCCCGCGGCGGACAAGTACGCCTTCCTGCGCTTTGTCACCATGGCGGGCACGCTGGCCGAAAGCGAAAAACCGACCAAGTCCAATATCATCTCCAAGATTGCGGACGCGTCGCAGGCGCTGGACGATGCGCTGGTGCCAGACGACAACCGCTACCTGTACCTGACCAGCGAAATGTACAAGCTGGTTTGCACCTCGGATGAGTTCGCGGGCGTGGACGTACTCGCCCGCCAGTCGATCGCCAAGGGCGTGTGCGGCGAGGTATTCGGCATGAACGTCGTGCGCGTGCCCAAGTCCTACCTGCCGGATAACGTCTACTTCCTCGTCACGCACAAGGATGCGGTGCTGATGCCGTACAAAATTGCGGACGCGAAAGTGCATGAAGACCCGGTCGGTGTGTCCGGCGCGCTGATCGAAGGTCGTCACTACTACGACGCCTATGTGCTGGGTGCCAAGTGCGGCGGCGTCTACGCGCTGGTAGCAACCGGCTCGGTTTCCGCCGCACCGACCGTGTCCGCAGGCAAGATCACGGCCACCGGCACCACCATCCGCTACACGCTGGACGGTTCTGACCCGCGCTACTCGGATTCTGCGAAGGATTACGTCCCGGACACCCCGCTGACCGCCGAGGATGGCTGCCAGATCCGCGCCTACGCGGTCGAGGATGGCAAGTACCCGTCCCCTGTCGCCGCAGGTTAAGGCTGCACCACATCATTCGGCAAGAGCAATATGCGAGCAAATGGTACACCCAGATGAGGCACGTTTTAACAGCAATACTGGATGGATTGCAAAAAGCGCAACGAAATCCGGGAAATCCGGGCGAAACATTTCCGCAAAGCGCCACAGACGAAATGATGCGGTATATCCTTAAAGAAAAAAGCCGCCCATAGGGCGGCATAGGCAGGCTCCCAGCCTGACAGAAAGTCGGATGCTGCGTTTTTTTACGAAAGCCGGTCCATATACTGCTTGGCACGCACCAGATCCAGGTCGGTACTTTCCCGCAGTCGTTTGACCGCTTGCACGGTCTGTCCATTTCGCTTTATCCGTCTTAATTCATTCTGTAATATATTGCTGATATAATCCGTTTTGTATTCATCATGTCCGGTCTGGCTCGCAAGACCGATGTTTGAACGAACGGTAAATTTTAATCATCCGCCTTTCTGTCAGGCTGGGAGCCATTTTTGAAAAAGGAGGAATCCCATGACCGGATTTGAATGTTATCAAGCCGCGCTCAACCTGTTGGGTGAAACACTCGACACCGGTGCGTACTACGAACAGTTTGCGCTCCGCGCACTCAACCAGCTGCTGGCAAATAGTCTGCGTGAGATCAATGCAGTGCGCACGGCGCAGCACGAGGACGCGCTGGCCGTGCCGCCGCGTCTGTCCACGCTGGATGAGGACATCCCCGCGGATGAAAGTCTTGCTGTCGAATGCCTTCCCTACGGGCTGGCCGCACTGCTGGTGGCCGATGACGACAAGACGAAATTCAACTGGGCTGCCTCAGAATACGCCGAGCGCCTGCTCTGCCACTGCCCTGCCCAGCTGACCGCCGTACAGGAGATGATCTGATGCGCGCCTATCAATTCCCACAGCCTGAGACCGTGCATGAGACCGTGGTCAGCAGCTTTGGGGGGGTGGATTTCCGCACCCATCCGACCAAGCTTTCGCTCTCTCGTTCCCCCGATATGCAGAACCTGATCTGCGACCAGAACGACTATCTGGTCAAGCGCACGGGCTGGCAAACGCGGCACACCTACGATGCCCCGGTATACGGCCTGTTCCCTCTTCCGGATCGTGCGGGCTGTGCCGTTCATGCAGGCAAAAGGCTGTTTGTCCGGCTGTCGGATGGGACACAGGCCGAGCTGTGCGCGGATATGCGGGAGGACTTTTCACAGTCGTTCGTGATGAGCGGCGTACTTTACTTGCTCGATGGCGCAACTTTCCGTGCCGTGCGCCGCAAGCAAGCTGGGGTTGGCTGGGAAGCCGTGCGTGTGCAGGACATCGCTTATGTGCCGACGACCACCATTTCGGCGCAGCCGACCGGCGGCGGCACCAGCTACGAGGCGGTGAATCTGCTCACCCCCAAACGCATCAACACCTTCATCGGTAACGGTTCCGCCACGCAGTTCCAAGTGGACGCCAAAGGACTGGATGACGCGGCGGTGACTGCTGCGGTAGATGATCAGGCGGTGACCGTCTCTTCGGTCGATCGCGCCACCGGGCTGGTGACACTCGCTGCTGCGCCTGCCAACGGCAATGGACTGGCCAATGTCTCCATCACCTTTTCCAAAACAGTTGCCGGCTACACCGATAAGATCAACCACTGCCGCTTTGCCGGTTTGTACGGCGGCAAAAACGACACCCGTGTGTTTCTCGCAGGCAATGTGGACGAGCCCGCCTGCGACTGGCAGAGCGGCCTGTATGACCCCACCTATTTTCCGGACACGGGTTACACGCGCATGGGGACCGATGCGTCTGCCATTGTGGGGTATCTCAAGCAGTACGAAAGCCAGGTGATCGTCAAGGCGGGTGGCGCACAGGAATCGGCCAGCTACCGGCGCACCTTTACCCTCTCGGATGACGGCACGGCGCTCTATCCGCTGGCGCAAGGCGCACAGGGCGAAGGCGCGGTCTGTCCGCGCAGTTTTGCTTCTCTCAACGACCTGCCTCTATTCCTGTCCGCCCGCGGCGTGCAAGGCGTGTTCGGCACTTCGGTTGCAGAACAGCGTACCATCCGGTCGGTATCGGATGCGATCACCCCCCGTTTGGAAACCGAACCCGGGCTGGAAAACGCCTGTGCCATCGTGTTCGAGGGCAAATACTATCTGGCGGTAAACGGGCATGTGTATATTGCGGACGGCGCACTGTTCGACACGGACGGCAGTCCGGCATGGTTCTACTGGACCGATGTACCTGCACAGTGCTTTGCCGTGCTGGACGACGAACTGTGGTTCGGCACAGCCGACGGCCGGTTATGCCGCTTCCGACAGGCCGAGGAGGACCATGCCTATTGTGATGACGATGCCGCCATTGATGCCTACTGGCGCACCCCTACCCTGCCGCTGGGCGATTGGGGACGGGTGAAAACCGTGCGCGACGTCATCCCCACGCTCATGCCGCATTCCCGCTCTGGCGCAACGGTGCAATACGAAAGTGAGGACGGCAAAACGCTTGCACTTTCCCGCAATATGGACTTATTTTCGTTCAAGACGCTGGACTTTTCGCGGTTTTCATTCCGCTGCATCCCGGGCGCACTCAGTTACCGCACCCGCTACCGGCAGCACCGGATGCCGCTGCTGGCCGTGCGCATCGGCAACGATCGTCCGGACGAGCCGTTCGGCCTGCTTGCACTGACCATCCGCTGGACCACCGGACAGACCATCATCTGAGAAAGGAGGAGGATTGGAATGGCCTCCAATTACAAACAAAATTTCGACTACGCCGAGGCGATTGCAAGCACGCAAAATGCCGCTGAACGGCAGCAGCTGCTGACCGAGCGCCAAAACAAAATCGACGCGGAGGGGCTGACCGGAAAGGTCGCATCCAATGCAGCCGTTTCCACTTGGAACGGGGACTACCGCCCGTATTCGGTTTCTTCCGGCCAATCTTCCGGCGGGGGATCATCCCGCGGCGGGAGCAGCAGCGCTTCCTCCGGCACATCCGCGCTTTCTGCGCTGTTTGATGCCGCGGAACAGGCACGTCTGCGCCGTCTCCAAGCCGCACAGACACGCATCGAGCAGCAGCTCCAAAGCAACCTGTCCTCCATTGATCAGGACTACACCGCCGGCATGACGCAAACCGATATCAACGCGCGGCAATCGGTCCTCTCCAACGAGGAAAAGCTTGCCGCGTTGGGTCTGAATATGGGGGCGCGCGGCGCGGCGGCGACCTCGGGCGCCGCCGAAACCAGCCGGATTGCCATCGACAACCAGTACCGCAGCGACCTCAATGCGCTTGGGCAAGCCCGACTGGCCGCGCGTGCCGCCGCGCAGGACAATGCCGCCGACCAGCAGGCTGCCGCCCAAAGTGCTTATTTTACCGCCAGCGAGGACGCCGCGCTGCAGCAAGCACAGCTCATGCTGGCACAATACAACAGCGACCGGGACTACAGCCTGTCCGTTGCGGGGCTGACCGGCTTCCTGAACAACATGCCGACGCTCGCCTATCAGGAATATCTGCTTGACGCATCCACTGCGCAGTCCGAGCAGAACGCCACCCTTGCCACGATGCAGAACAACGCGCAGACACAGGCCTATGAGCGGGCCCTTGAGCGGTGGAAAACCTATGGGTATGTGCTGCAAAGCGATGCTGCCATCCTCGGCGTACCGGCCGGTACGCCGACCGCGGACGCCAGCTATCAAAACGCCAACCTTGCGTTGCAGCAATGGAAAGCCGGTTATCGGTATTAACTTGCACTTTTCTGCATAAAAAGCCGGTCTCTGCATGAACGCAGAGACCGGCTTTTGAAAGAAATGAAGGTGTGGTCAGAAGTTATTGGATGTATCTCACTACTTTTGTCTGTTTTCTTTTTGTTAACTGTTGCAACTATTTTGCATAAAATATCTTAGCACAGCCCAATTCTCAGGTCAATACTTTTTGCTTACAAATACTTGTATTTTTTCTTATAAGTACCATGGCATTCCCTGATATTCTGTCGTTTACTATACCGTTTTGTGCGGTAAAAAAAGCCGTCCACCCGATCGTGGACGGCTTTTTGCCGCATAATGTGCGGATTCTTACTTGTTCTTCAGGTTGAAGAAAGCATCCTTGCCGAGGTACTTTGCAACATCCTCGCCCAGCTCTTCTTCGATGCGGAGCAGCTGGTTGTACTTGGCAACACGGTCGGTACGGCTCGGTGCGCCGGTCTTGATCTGACCAGCGTTGAGTGCAACCGCGATGTCCGCGATGGTTGCGTCCTCGGTCTCGCCCGAACGGTGCGAAACAACAGCGGTGTAGCCCGCGCGGTTTGCCATCTGGATCGCATCCAGAGTCTCGGTCAGGGAGCCGATCTGGTTAACCTTGATCAGGATGGAGTTGGCAACGCCCATGTCGATGCCCTTCTTCAGACGGGTGGTGTTGGTAACAAACAGGTCGTCGCCAACCAGCTGGATCTTGTCGCCCAGAGCCTTGGTCAGCATCTCCCAGCCTTCCCAATCCTCTTCAGCCATGCCGTCCTCGAGGGAGATGATCGGATACTTCTCAACGAAGGTCTTCCACATCTTAACCAGCTGCTGCTGGGTCATCTTCTTGCCGGACTTGGGCTGGATATAGCACTTCTCTTCGTCGTTCCACCACTCGGAGGAAGCAGCGTCGATCGCGATCATGAAGTCCTCGCCGGGCTTGTAACCAGCCTCTTCGATCGCCTTAACGATTACCTTGAGCGCGTCCTCATCCTTCTTCAGGTTCGGAGCGTAGCCGCCCTCGTCGCCAACGCCCGCAGCCGGGGTGCCGTTCTCCTTGAGGGTGGTCTTGAGCTGATGGAACACTTCTGCACAGCGGC
>CALWEB010000102.1 GCA_944376955.1 uncultured Agathobaculum sp.
GACGCCAAGGCACTGATCGCCAACGGCTGCAAGTTCGTTGCTGAGGGCGCGAACATGCCGTCCACCCCGGAGGCTGTTGCGGCATTCCAGGCAAACGACGTATTCTTTGGCCCGGCAAAGGCTGCAAACGCAGGCGGCGTTGCTACCTCCGGCCTCGAGATGAGCCAGAACTCGCTGCGCCTGTCCTGGACCTTCGAAGAGGTTGACCAGCGCCTGCACGACATCATGGTCAACATCTTCAAGACCTGCATCACCGCGGCTGAGAAGTACGGCCACAAGGACAATCTGGTCATGGGCGCCAACATCGGCGGCTTCGAGAAGATTGCCGACGCAATGCTCGCACAGGGCGTATGCTGATTCTCGATTGAAACCACGCTTTCAATCGAATTAACACCCTTGACAGGCTTTGCCTGTAAGGGTTATTGAAAAAAACAGGCTCGGAATTTTCGGGCCTGTTTTTTGTGTGTAAAAAGCGGCCCGGCAAAGCTGGGCCGCTTTTTGAAACCGTCGGCTCTCGCTTCGCTTCGCCGTCGGTTTCTATTGGATGGCGCACTGCGGCGCGGGAGATGAGCGCAAAGCGCGGCGGCATATTCCTGTCCCTCCTTTGCATAAGCTGTACCAAGTGAAAGGAGGCTGCGGATATGACAGGAAGACGTCCGGTGCGCAAACGCGCGGGCAGCGGCAAGGGGCTGCTGCTGGTAGTGGTGCTGGTGCTTGCCGCAGGGATGGTCAAATATACGGATACGCCTTTTGCGGTCGCCGCACGGGAAAAGGCGGCACAGGTGCTGGCGGGTGCGCCGGGTGTGGATCAGATGCTCGCGGCATTCGGCGGGGAGGACGCGGACGCTGTGTTTGGGGAGCAGTCCGGCGGGGAATCGGTGTATGCAGCCTCATCGGGCGGCGCGGAGGATGTCCTGGGCCGGGAGAAGAGCCTGTTCCCGGATACGGTGGATGACACGGTCCATGCGATCTCGTTTGACCACGTCCTGCCGACCGAAGGCACATTGACTTCGGGCTTTGGCAGTCGGTTAAGCCCAACCACAGGAGAGCCGGCGTTTCACTATGGTTTGGATATCGCGGCGGACGAAGGTACGTCGATTGCAGCTTTTGCTGACGGTACGGTGCGCGAGGTAGGGGAATCGGATTACGGCAAATACCTGATTGTTGACCACGCAGACGGTTTTTCCACGATGTATGCGCACTGCAGCAGCATTCTGGCAGGCGTGGGCGATCAGGTAAAATGCGGCGGTGAGATTGCACTGGTCGGACAGACGGGCAAAACAACCGGCCCGCACCTGCATTTTGAACTGTGGAAGGACGGTATGGCGCTCGACCCGTCCGATTATGTGGAAGGGATCTGATGCGCAGCCGCATTGAGGTGCGGGACGGGTTTCTCGTGTTGCTCGCCGCGCTGTGGTGCGCAGACCGGACAAACGTGCTGCCGCTGTTCTTGGCTGCCGCTGCCGTACACGAGGGCGGGCATATGCTTGTGTTGCGCCTGTCCGGCGGACGGCTGCACCGGCTAACACTGACCGGTTGCGGTGCGGTGCTGCACTGCGCGCTGCCCGAAGGGCGGTTCGCGCGCGCGGCGGTGTGTCTCGCGGGGCCGGCGGCAAGCTTTGCGCTGACCGCATTGGCGCAGGCGTGCGGCTGGTACCGGCTGGCCGGTGCGAGCGTGCTGCTGGGCGTGTTCAATCTGCTGCCGCTGCCGCCGCTCGACGGCGGGATGGTGCTCGAGCATCTGTGCGCGGGCGGTGCATTGGCGGGACGGGCGGTGCTGGCACTTTGCAGCGCTGCGGGGCTGCTGCTTGGCGGGCTTTGGCTGCTGCACGCGGGCGGCGGCTGCTGGCTGCTGCTCATTGGTGCGCTGATTGGCGCAAAAAGTGCGAAAAACCTTGCCAATAGCATCAGGATGCGGTAAGATAAAGGAGATCACAGAGGCTTGCTGGAACGGAGGCATTATGTATCAGATCGGCGATAAGGTCGTTCATCCACTGCATGGCGCGGGCGTGATTACGGAGATTGTCGAGCGCACAATCGACGGTGTGCCCGCAACCTACTATGCCCTCAAGCTTGCGCTGGAAGATACACATTTGTTCATCCCGATTGATGCGTGCGACAAGCTTGGCATCCGTCCGGTCTGTTCCCGTGCGCAGGCGCAGGCGTTTTTGCAGCAGCTGGATGACATCGCCCGCAGCGAAAACAAGGGCTGGAACCAGCGCTATCGGGAGAATATGCTGCATCTCCGGTCGGGGGATCTGATGGAGGTGGCGCAGGTGGTCAAAAGCCTTGCCGCACGCGACCGGGAGCGTGGCCTGTCCACGGGGGAGAAGAAAATGCTGCTTTCGGCGCGGCAGATTCTGGAGTCCGAGCTGTGTTTTGCACTCGAATGCAGCCCACAGGAGATCGCACAGGTGATTGATCAGCATTTGGGAATGTGACAGGAAGGCTTTGCGGCGGAGCAAAGCCTTTTTTCAAAGGAGTATGGATATGCAGGAAAAACGAAAGAAAAAATCTGTGCCCGCGGCGGTGTGCGCCGTTATTGTGGCGGCAGGTTCATCGCGCCGCATGGGCGGGGAGAACAAGCTGCTGCTGCCGTTGGCAGGGGTGCCGGTGTTGGCACATACGCTGAACGTGTTTGAAAAGTGCGCGGCGGTGCGCGATATTGTGCTGGTTTGCCGTGAGCAGGATATTATGCCCTATACCGATTTGGCGCGCACCTTCGGCATTTCCAAGCTGCGCACAGTGACGCGCGGCGGGGACAGCCGCACGGCGTCCGTGCTGGCCGGGATCATGGCTGCGCCCGAGGATACCGTGCTGGTGGCCGTGCATGACGGCGCACGCCCGCTGGTTTCCGAGGCGGTGATCATCGAAACGGTGTATGCTGCGGCTGAATGCGGTGCGGCGGCACCGGTTGTGCCGGTCAAGGACAGCATCAAGCGCATCGAAAATGGCTGCATCGCGGCCGATGTGCCGCGCGATACGCTTGCGGCTGTACAGACGCCGCAGGTCTTCCGGCGCGAGGTGCTGGTGCGCGCGCTGACCGCGGCTGTCCGCCAAAACCGCTCCTTCACCGATGACTGTGCAGCGGTCGAAGCGCTGGGGCAGACCGTGCGTGCCACGCACGGCAGCTACGAGAACATCAAAATTACCACGCCTGAGGACATTCCGGCTACCGAGGCATTTCTAAACAGGGAGGATGACTAAATATGCGCATCGGACACGGATATGACGTACACCGGCTGGTGGAAGGCCGCAAATGTATCATTGGCGGGGTGGATATCCCACATGAAACCGGGCTGGACGGGCATTCGGATGCGGACGTGCTGGTTCACGCGGTGATGGACGCGCTGCTCGGTGCGCTGGCGCTGGGCGATATCGGGCAGCACTTCCCGGATACCGACCCGCGCTACAAAGGCGCGGACAGTATGGCGCTGTTGCGGCATGTGGCGGCGCTCATCCGGGAGGAAGGCTGGCAGCTGGGCAATCTGGACGCGACGGTGTTGGCGCAGGCGCCCAAGCTCGCTCCGCATATCATGCAGATGCGCGAAAATATTGCTGGCGCGCTGGGCTGCGAGGTATTCCGCGTGTCGGTCAAGGCAACGACCGAGGAAAAACTGGGCTTTACCGG
>CALWEB010000103.1 GCA_944376955.1 uncultured Agathobaculum sp.
GGGACGGCGTCTATACCACGATTGACATTGAGCGGGTCAAGGCGGAGACACAGCGCCACACGGATGAGATTATCCGCCGATTGTAAGGGAGGAGAGACAACATGATTACCAAAACGCAGGTGGAGGAATCGGTCGCTTATCTGCGTGCGCGACTGCCCTTCCTGCCGGAGATCGGTCTGGTGCTGGGTTCCGGACTGGGACCGTTGGCAGAACGATTGCAGGATGCTGTAACCATCGCCTACGCGGAAATCCCACACTTTCGGATTTCAACCGCCCCCGATCATGCGGGACGGTTGGTTTGCGGAATGCTGGCGGGCAGGCGGGTTGCCTGTATGCAGGGGCGGCTGCACGGTTACGAAGGTTATGCACCGGATGAGATTGCCTATCCAGTGTATGTGATGCGCGCGCTGGGCGTGCAGGCTCTCATCCTGACCAACGCATCCGGGGGCATCAATACTGGTTTTGCTGTTGGAGATTTTATGCTGGTGGAGGATCATATCAACCTGACGGGGAAAAGCCCTCTGACAGGCGCGAATGACGCGCAGCTGGGAACGCGTTTCCCGGACATGACCTTTGCCTACACGCCCGCGCTGCGAGATAAAGCACAGGCAGCAGCCGATGTTTGTGGACTGACGCTGCGCCGGGGGGTTTACTGTGGTGTCAATGGGCCGCAGTTTGAGACCCCGGCGGAGATCCGGGCATTCCGCACGCTGGGGGCGGATGCGGTCGGCATGTCCACCGTGTTTGAAGTGATTGCGGCGGCGCACTGTGGCTTGCCGGTGGTTGCGGTTTCGATGATCACCAATATGGCTGCGGGGGTGTTGATGCAGCCTTTGTCCGGTGCGGAGGTCAACGCGATTGCAGAGCAGCGCGGGACGGACTTCCAACGGCTGATTTCGGCGCTCGTGGAAAAAATCTGAAAAAATCGAAAAAAGGTGTTGACAGAACGAGCACTCCGCGATATAATATAAAAGCTGTCACGAATGAATGAAAAAACGACAGCAAATTCGAGGTGTGGCTCAGCTTGGTAGAGCGCTTCGTTCGGGACGAAGAGGCCGCAGGTTCAAATCCTGTCACCTCGACCATTAAAAGCCGTCGGCATTAGCCGGCGGCTTTTGTGCTTTTTGACAAAAATGAGAAATGATGCAAAAGATGATATAGATAGAATACTAAATTGTTAACAATTTAACGGTTTTTGTGCATTTATCCTGCGTAGGAGGACGAAAATGTACAGTGTCCACAATACAAGGACACTCGCCCTGTGCATTTTATATAAAATGACCAAATCAAAAATGCAAAAAAACGGATAAAAAGTGCAAATTCATTAAAACACTTTTCTGGTAGAATAAAACAGTAGTTTAGAGGATGCGTCCATCATTCCCAAATGGCGCGCTTCCGCTTTGTGAAAGAGAGGGGAAAAAGTCAACACGGCCAATGCAAATACTGGAGAAAGGGGAAGGATTATGCCAGATATTGTATTAACGAGAATTGACAACCGTCTGATCCATGGACAGGTCGCAACCCAGTGGTGCGGCGTTGTCGGGGCCAACTTGCTACTGGTTGCAAACGATGCTGTATCGACTGACGAGTTCCGTCAGGGTTTGATGAATATGGCTGCGCCGTCTTATGCGCAGACTCGTTTCTTCTCGATTGAGAAGACCATCAACATCATCGGGAAAGCATCGCCCAATCAGCATATCGCAATCATTTGCGAAACGCCGCAGGATGTCCTGAAACTGGTTGAAGGCGGCGTGCCGATCAAAAAGGTGAACATCGGAAATATGCATATGGCGGATGGGAAGCGCCAGGTTGCAACTTCTGTCGCGGTAAACGACGACGACGTAGCATGTTTTAGAAAGCTGCAGGAGCTGGGTGTGGAACTTGAAATTAAGCGAGTTCCGGATACGCCCGCGGAGAATATCGAAAAATTGTTCAAGTGATATTTACCCGAAAGCACCTGGAAAGGAGTAAGTAATGGAAATTACCATCATCCAGGCGATCTTGGTCTTTGTGGTAGCCTTTATCATGGGTATTGACCAGTTCAGCTTCCTGGAATCTTTGTATCAGCCGATCGTAACCTGCCCGATCATCGGTGCCATCCTTGGCAACTTTGAGCTCGGCGTAGTTGTCGGCGGTTCTTATCAGCTCATCCAGATCGGTTCTATGCCGATCGGCGGCGCTCAGCCCCCCAATGCGATCCTCGGCGGCATTATGGCTACCGTATTCGCAGCTTCGCTCGGCATGGAAGCCACGCCGGAAGGCGTTGGCGCTGCGCTGGGTCTGGCAATTCCGTTCGCGGTATTCGGCCAGTACGCAGTTACCCTGACCTTCACCATCATGTCCGGTATGATGGCTAAGGCCGACCAGTGCGCAGAGAATGCGGACGTTAAGGGTATCCGCAACATCAACTTCATGGAAATGGCAATCCTCGGTACGCTGTTCGGCCTGCTTGCTGTTGCCGGTCTGTACGGCGGTTCCGCGCTGGGCCAGACGCTGCAGAACTTCTCGTTCCAGTTCTCCTGGGTCATGGCAGGCCTCGACGCTGCCGGCGGCGCGATGAAGTTTGTCGGTTTTGCAATTCTGATGAAGGTTATGATGTCCAACGAGATGTGGGGCTTCCTGCTGGCCGGCTTTGCTATGGCTCTGCTGTGCAGCGCTAATGCCACCACCTCTGGCGCAACCCTCATTCTGTGCGCATTCGTAGGCGCTGCGATCGCGATCTATGACTTCTCGATCAATACCAAGATCAAGGCGAACGCTGGCGCTGGCAACATGGGAGGTGACTCGGATGGCATATAATATTCCCGAGAAATATCAGGATCTGACGCCTGCACCGCAGGTTGACAAAAAGACCCTGAATAAGATGGTTTGGCTGTCCTGCTTCCTGCAGGCATCCTTCAACTACGAGAGAATGCAGGCTTGTGGCTGGCTGTGGGGCATGCTCCCTGGCCTTCAGAAGATCCACACCAACAAGGAAGACCTCAAGGCTTCCATGGCACATAACCTGGACTTCCTGAATACCCACCCGTTCCTCGTAACGTTCGTTATGGGCATTGTGCTTTCGCTCGAGCAGAACAAGGCTGATACCCAGACGATCCGTTCTGTACGTATTTCCGCTGCCGGCCCGCTCGGTGGCATTGGTGACGCACTGTTCTGGCTGACCTTGGTTCCGATTACCGCCGGCCTGACCGCGAATATCGCCCTGCAGGGCAATATCCTCGGCGCGTTCCTGTTCCTCATTATCTTTAATGCAGTGCAGTTTGCGATTCGTTTCGGCCTGATGTACTGGTCTTACGGTCTGGGCACCAAGGCAGTTACCATGCTGACTTCCAGCGCGAAGGAGTTCACCCGTGCGGCGAGCATCCTCGGCGTGTTCGTAGTCGGCGGTCTGATTGCGAACTACGGCGGCACCACCGTCCGTATGATCGTGGGCGATACCCAGATCAATATCCAGTCTCTGCTGGATGGCATTCTGCCCAAGCTGATCCCGCTGCTGATCACCCTTGGCCTGTATGTCCTGATCAAGAAGGGCTGGACGCCTGTTAAGTGCATCCTGCTCATCCTGGTTTGCGGTATCGTTGGCTGTGCGTTCGGCATCTGGACCGGTAACTCTCAGGCAATGGATGCTGACGGCAACACCATCCCCGGCGGCTACAATCCGCTGGTTGAGTGGTATGATTATCCGGAACCCGCTCCGGCTGAAAAGACCGGCCAGCAGGCTTGGGATGCTCTGACTGCGGTTGTAACCGAGCTGCAGAACGGCGGCGTTGTGGTTACTATGCCCGAATAAAATCGAACAGCTCGACAGGGTGTAGTCTCTGTTGAGAAATGCAATAGGGGGAGATGGCGATTGGATCATTCTCCCCCTATTGATTGAAATGAAAAGAAATCAGGTGTTCGTGTGAGTGCAATTACGGCGTCGGTCATTTTTCTTCTGTTTGCCTGTTATGTAGGCGTTCAGGTGATAAAGAATTTTCAGCTTCGGCAGTTGAATGGCAGCCTAGGACGCAAGGATTACGAAACGGTGGAAAAACTGGCGGATATGCCGATGTCCCGCAGGTTGCTGGGTGAATATACGTGTGACCTATACAAGCTGCGTGCTTTGTATCTGGATCAGGACAAGTCTCGCTTTGAGGACATGCTGCATCATATGATTGCGACAACGTATAAAAACCCGGCGGATAAAAAAAGCTTTCTGGAACAGTATTTCCACACATTTCTGCTCAAAGAGAACCGGAAATATGTGGATTGGCTGCTCGAAGCCATCCGCCAAACCGGGGATGAAAAATTCATACGGTACACTGAGCAGGCATATGAAGTCATGATCAATCAGCGCAACGATTTGATTGAAACCATGGATGCGCAGATTGATGCAAAACAGTATTATGGTTTCCGGTTGGGTGTGATCCTCTTTATGATTGCCAAACAGTTCGAGCGTCTTGGCGATGAGGAAAACGCAGGAATCAATTATAGGAGTGCAAAGGTTTGTTTCCCGCCAAAAGCAATCTATATCCCCGTGATACGGGAGAGCCTGAGGCGTTTGGGACAGCCGGAGGACATACAGGAAGGGATGCGTGCGCAGGCACGCCGCCGCTGAAATATTTTGATGGAGAATAGGAGAAGAACAATGATCGGATTACTGGTAACTGGACACGCAAATTTCGGTTCCGGCCTGACGAGTTCGCTGAATTTGATTGCAGGCGAGCAGGAAGATTACAAATATGTGGATTTCCTGCCGGAGTACAGTTTGGAGGACTTGGCGCGTGAACTGACCAAGGCGATGGACGAGTTGAAGGATTGCGAAGGCATTTTGGTATTCTCCGACCTGCCGGGCGGAACCCCGTTCAAGACTGCGGTTGAGGTTGGCTTCCCGCGCGGCAACGTCAATGTAATCGCGGGTACAAACCTGCCGATGATGGTGGAAATTGCCATGTCGCGTAAGTTCATTGATGATCTGGAAACGCTGACGCAGAATGCGCTGGACACCGGCAAAGAGCAGGTTGTTAAGTATGAATTCAAAAAGGTGGAGCAGCAGGAGTCAGACGACGGTATCTGATACGGTTGATCGAAATCCGTGCCCCCTTGCACACATAAAAACATTTCGGATGATGACCTGTGACGCGGAAATAATCGCGTGATACAGGCCCGAAAGGAGATAATATAAAAATGAACAAGATTTTTGATGTGACTGCCGATAAGATGCAGGAGACCAAGTCCACTTTTACGCTCAGCGAGATTTATCAGCAGCCGGCGACTTGGAAGAAGACTTGCGCTCAGATCAAGGCGCATAAGGATGAACTCAAGCAGTTCATTGATCAGGTCATCACTTGCGAGGATTTTGACGTCATCCTCACCGGCGCAGGCACCAGCGAATTTGTTGGTAATGCGCTTTTCCCGGCATTGACCAGCAAACTGAACTACAAGGTAAAGTCTTACGGCACGACGGATATTGTTGCTACGCCGGAAGCATATCTGTCCCGCACCAAGCCCACGCTGCTCATCAGCTTTGGCCGTTCTGGTAACTCTCCGGAGTCTGTTGGTGCGATTGACGCAGCGGAGGCGGTTTGCGACAACATCCATCACCTGTTTGTTACCTGCAATAAGGATGGCGCGCTGTCCAAGCGTGCGGCAACGACTGATAACTGTTACGCCATCAACCTGACCGAGGAAACCCATGACCAGAGTTTTGCAATGACCTCCAGCTTCTCCAATATGTATCTGGCAACGCTGCTGTGCTTCCATCTGGACGATCTGGATGAGACCATTGCGAAGGTCGAAAAGATTATGGCAGCCGGCCAGGCGTTCCTTGATGATAAGTACGGCATTGCACAGAAGATTGTGGACGAGTACGACTTCAATCGCATCGTTTATCTGGGCAGCAACTGCCTGAAGGGCTTCGCGCAGGAATCCGCGCTGAAGATGCTCGAACTCACGGCGGGCCGCGTGGTCACGATGTATGATACCCCGCTTGGCTTCCGTCATGGCCCGAAATCCATCATTGACGACAACACGATCACGGTGGTTTACCTGAGCGACAACGCTTACACCCGTCAGTATGAGATCGACCTGGTCAAGGAAATGAGCGGCCAGCGCAAGGGGAACAAGATTGTTGCCGTGATGAGCAAGCAGGACGACGCAGTGGCGGCACTGGTGGATTACACCGTAGTGTGTGATCTGGCGGACGCATACGACAATGCGCTGCTCGGTCTGGATTATATTCTGTTTGCGCAGACGCTGGCGGTACTCAAGTCGCTGTCCATGGGCATCACTCCGGATAACCCGTGCCCGACCGGCGAAGTAAACCGCGTTGTTAAGGGCGTTACGCTGTATCCGTATACCAGAGCGTAAAGGCGGCCTGTAAAATCAAAAAGCATGATTACCGTAGCTTTGGCATCAGCGCATGGAGCGCGGAAGTGAGACGGATTTCATGCTTTTCCCCGTGCGGCATTGGCAGAGAAAAAGGGGCGGCCGCAGCCGCCCCTTTATATTTGTCCGCCGCGTAATACGGGAATGATACCAAATGCAAGGAGTTATATAGCAATATGAATTGGGAAGTAATCCTGTGGACCTGTGTTACCGTTGCGGTGCTGCTGATCATAGTAGCGCTGGTCGTCTCCATCATGTCGGCGCGCAATATGCGTAAAAGCCGGGAGCGGATGGCGCAACTGCAATCCGATATCAAAGTTGGCGCATCCATTGTGTTTGGCGGCGGCATTTACGGCACGATCGTCAAGATTAAGGATGACGTAATTGATGTGGAAGTCAGCAAGGGCGTTGTCATTCAGATTTCCCGTTACAGCATCCAGATGGCGGAATAATGCGGTGCGCGGGCAAGGCGGTCAGCTGTTCTCGCTGGCCACAATTTCCTTCGCATACTCGCTGGGAGAAAGATCGAAATACTTTTTAAACAGCCGGGAGAAATAGTGGATGGAACTGAAACCAAGCATATCCGCAATTTCGCTGATGGTATGCTGATTTTCCCGAATCAATTCCTTGCTTTTTTGCAGCTTGATGTTGAGCAGGTAGTTTTTGGGCGAATTGTGCAGGTATGTTTTGAACAATGCCTGCAATGAAGTGCGGGACATGAAGAACTTGTGGCAGATTTGCTCAATGGTGATCGGTTCGGTTACTTTTTCTTCCATGTATGCTAAAATCTGCTGGAGCAGATCGCCTTGAGAGTTCTGGTTGAGGCTGAACGAATTGTGTTCCTCCTCGAGTTCATTGAGCAGCAGAATCAGGCGTGTGATGATCTCCTGTAAGTGGCAGAGCATCAATGTCTGTGCATGGGGCGAATGCATGGTACTCTCTTCGATGATCTTGTAAAGCGCGTCTCGCAAGCCGTTGGTGCAATGAAAAACATGTCCCAACAGCCGCTGCGGCTCGGAAAGATCCATATCAAAGGATATGGAAAGGAAATTGCAAGTGTTGTCCTTAGTCAGGCGCTTGGCGTGCTCACTGTCTGGGCCAAACAGGATCAGGTCACCCGCGGCGAGCGTGCAGACGGTATCTGCAAGCGTGACGCCCAGAGTGCCGTTGTGGACATAAAGCAGTTCAAAATACTGATGTCCAGCACGGTTAAAGCAGTATGCCTGCTCTTCCGTGAAATAATAGTGATCCAAAATCTCCAGGATGTTGAAGCGGACCGGTTGGAGCTGGAAGGTATATGGTTCCTGCAAGGTGAGCTTGGTATAGCGGTTTTCCGGCGCAAGCAGATAATAGGTGGCTTCATCGGAAACCGGCAGAATATTAAAGCAAACACCGGGATTGATTTTTAGATAATGGTGAATGGCAAAGGTTTTCAGATCAACAGGATCAGGCTGTGAGCCGATTACAATCGAGGCCAGCCCGCTGATCAATTCTATGTATACTTCGCAGGGAAAGCAGAAAAGCTGTTCCATGGTTTTGGTATGCGTCAAAAACTGCATACAGGCAAGATGGTGTTTCTCTAAATCGATCGGTTCGTAATACACCGACCCAAATTCGAGAAAACTGTCATAAAATGCTTGATTATTCATGGCGAATCCCCTATTGTCTGCTGCTTTACATCTCTTTCTGTAAGTCAGAATCTACCTTCTATTCTATTATATTTTTGAGGTAATTGCAAGCATACCTGTATAGTAGAAATGGTGCTGCTGGAGGATGGATGTGCCGGCGTGTAGAAAATGCGAGGGGGTTGATTGCATGGCAGGAGGTAAGAAAATGGTTATTCAGAGTAAAAAGGTTTGGTTTGCCGATCAGTTCGTTGCAGCACAGGTTGAGATCGGAGACGGCAAGATCATCGGTGTGTACCCCTATGATACCAAACCGGTTGACAAGGATTATGGCACCGAGCGCATTCTGCCCGGTTTTATTGATGTGCATTGTCATGGTGCATATGGGTTTGATACCAACGACGCGGAAGAGGAAGGTTTGCGTTACTGGACGCGCCACATTGTGCAGGAAGGTGTAACTGCATTCCTGCCGACCACAATTACCCAGAGCGAGCAGGTGCTGACCGCGGCGCTCAAAAATGTTGCCAAGGTGGTTGCCGACGGTTATGAAGGTGCGGAAATCCTCGGTGCGCATTTTGAAGGCCCGTATCTGGACATGGTTTACAAGGGTGCCCAGCCCGAGCAGTATATCGTAAAGCCGACGGTTGAACAGTTTAAGAAGTATCAGGAAGCAGCAAATGGCTTGATCAAATATATTACCATGGCTACCGAGACGGATGAGGACTTTGCACTTACCCGCTACTGCGCTGCAAACGGCGTGGTGGTCAGCATTGGCCACTCGGCGGCGACCTACGATCAGGCGGTCATGGCGTGGGCGAATGGTGCGCGCACGATGACCCATGTTTACAACGGCATGACGCCGTTCAACCATCGTGCAAACGGCTTGGTTGGTGCGGCGTACCGCATCCGCAGCATGTATGGCGAAGTGATCTGCGACGGCAACCATTCGACGCTTGCGGCGCTCAACCAATTCTTCCATGAGAAGGGGGCGGATCACGCAGTACTTGTTACCGATGCGTTGATGGCCAAGGGCAAGCCGATCGGCTCGAAATTCCTGTTTGGCGGCAATGAGATCGAAATTTATCCGGACGGCAGCGCACACCTGACATCGACAGGCGGACTTGCGGGTTCGACGTTGTGCGTCAACAAGGGCCTGCGTATCCTGATTGAAGAGGCACAGGTTCCGGTCAGCGCAGCAATCAACGCCTGCACCAAAAACCCGGCTGCCTGCTTGGGCATTGAAGACCGCAAGGGTGCAATCAAGGTTGGGCTGGATGCGGATCTGGTGGTGCTCGACCGTGACTACAACGTGCTTCAGACCTATTGCAAGGGAAAAGGAATGTTAGATGAGTAAGAAACAGCAAATCCCCAATACCCAGCTTTCTGGAAGAAACATTTATACAGATAAGAAAAAACGTGTAATCTACTATGACAGCTTGACGAAACAGGGGTATCTGATCGAAAAGAAAGACGAAGGGAAAATCTTTTTCTTCCAGAACCGATTGGTGATCATCCTGTTTGCGGCGATCCTGTGTGCAGGCACCTTCCTCGATTGGAAGCAGGCGACGCTGGCTGGCGTTGCGCTGTTTGCGATTGTAGAGGTGTATTACCGCGCGGTGCTTTTTAAGAAGTTCGAAGTAGCTACGGATGTGGACTTTGGACGCCGCCTGACGCCGTTGCAAGCTATTGTTGCCAAGAAGAGCCGGGAAAAGGTGCTGGCGCTGATTGCGCTGTGGGCTGTTTTCTCAATTCTTGTGTTGGTCAACGCCTACATGGAGCAATATTCTCTCGGCCTGATGGTATTGAGCGCAGGGCTGGCCATCATGGGTCTGTATTTCTGTGTGCTGCACATTGTAGCATTGACCCGGATGAAGTGACAAATAAAAACCCATCGCACAGGCGATGGGTTTTTACACAAAATTTTGGGCTTAAGCCTTGCCGGCAGAACCGCAGATGGCGATTTTGCCCTTGACAGTGTCAATGACGTTCGCAATGCCGACCTTGCAGTATTTTTTCGGGTCGAATACGTCTGGATCCTTTTGCAGATACGCTTTGACACCGTCGCTGAACGCGATGCGCAGTTCGGTGGCAAAGTTCACCTTGCAAATGCCGCGGGTGATTGACTCACGCACAGCATCATCCGGCACGCCGGATGCACCATGCAGCACCAGCGGGATGGAAACGACTTCACGGATGGCGCTCAGACGATCGAAGTCCAGCTTGGGCGTGCCCTTGTACAGACCGTGTGCCGTACCGATGGCAACGGCGAGTGAGCTAACACCCGTGCTTTCGACGAATTCCTTGGCCTGCTGTGGATCGGTGAATGGGTTGCCGTCGCCGCCTTCGAGGTCATCTTCCTTGCCGCCGACTTTACCAAGTTCCGCCTCTACGCTGATGTGGGACGGGGCGCAAGCTTCGACGACGCGGCGGGTCAGTGCGATGTTGTCGGAAAAAGCTTCGTGCGAACCGTCGATCATAATGGAGGTGTAGCCGGTGCGCAGCGCCTGCATGGCAAGGTCAAAGCTGTCGCCATGGTCGAGGTGCATCGCAACCGGAACATCGGTGCGGGCAGCTGCCGCCTTGACCATCGCCAGATAGTAGTCCAAACCGGCGTACTTGACGGTGGACGGTGTGGTCTGCATGATGACGGGGGAGCGCATCTCCTCCGCTGCGCGGACAACGGCCATGACCATCTCCAGGTTTTCGACATTGAACGCACCGACGGCGTAATGGCCGGCCTGTGCGTCCAGCAGCATTTTTTCTGTTGTTACCAAAGGCATAGGAACCCCTCTTTCTCCTGCTTGCGCGGGATGATTTGATGCCTTTATTGTAACACAGGGGGGCGCAGATGAAAAGCCTTGCAGCGGAGAAATGCGCTGCACAACGCCCTGTGGCTTCCCGATATAAATTATTTTCACAAACGCAATACAGCAGTGCGGAGGCGTTTGCTGCCGTCGTGTGCTGAAATACGAGGAGGAATTATCATGAACTATAATCCGCTGAAAAAGTTGGTAGAACTGCAGAAGCAGGGCAAAAGTGTCGGTATTTATTCGGTGTGCAGCGCCAACGGCTATGTCATTGAAGCTGCACTCAAGCGCGGCCTGTCGGATGGCTCCTGCGTGCTGATTGAATCGACTGCCAACCAGTGCGACCAGAACGGCGGCTATACCGGCATGAAGCCGATGGATTTCAAGAAATTTGTGCTGGGTATCGCGGATAAGATTGGCTTTGACAAGTCCAAGCTGTTCCTTGGTGGCGACCATCTCGGCCCGCTGACCTTTGCGGGCAAGCCGGAAGCGGAGGCGATGGCGGATGCGGAGGAACTGATCCGTCACTACGTCGGCGCTGGCTTCACCAAAATCCATATTGACACCAGCATGAAGGTTGCGGATGACGACCCGAACACGCGCCTGAGCGACGAGACGATTGCCCGCCGTGGCGCACGTCTGGCACGCGTGGCGGAGGATACTTATCATAAGCTGCTTGAGAGCGATCCGAGCGCGATTGCGCCGGTTTATATTGTCGGCAGCGAGGTGCCGATTCCGGGCGGCCAGGTTGGCGCGGATCAGGGTGTGCAGGTCACCCGCGTGGAGGACTTCAAAAACACGGTTGCCACCTTTGAGAACGCGTTCCGCAAGGAAGGCTTGGATGAGGCGTGGAGCAACGTCATTGCGGTTGTGGTTCAGCCCGGTGTGGAGGAAAAGGATAGCGGCTGCACTGAATACGACCGCGCAAAGGCAACCGAGCTGATGGCGGCGATCAAGGATTTCCCGAACCTTGTGTTCGAGGGTCACTCCACCGATTATCAGACCAAGATCAAGCTGCGCGAGCTGGTTGAGGACGGCGTAGGCATCCTTAAGGTCGGCCCGGCGCTGACGTTTGCGATGCGTGAGGGTATGTTCGCGCTGGCGTATATCGAGCAGGAATTGCTCTACGGCACGGACATCGAGCCGAGCCACTTTATTGAGGCGCTCGACGAGGCGATGCTCGCTGATGACAAGCACTGGAAGAAGCACTATCAGGGCACCGAGCTGGAGATCCGCATGAAGCGCAAATTCTCCTTCTCCGACCGCTGCCGTTACTATATGCCGACCCCGGGGGTCGAGGCAGCCAAGGAGCGCCTGATCAGCAACCTGCGCAAGCTGGGCATTCCGCTCAACCTGCTCAGCCAGTTTATGCCCATCCAGTACACCAAGGTGCGCGAGGGTCTGCTGGAAAATGATCCGGTGGCATTGGTCGAGGACCGCATCATCAACACCATGGACGAATATCTGTACGCAACCCATCAGAAGGAACTGATGTAAGCGGTTGGGACAGAACAAAAAAGGACGGCGAAAGCCGTCCTTTTGTTTTGCGTCTATATTATTCCCAATTTGCCCAGATGTCGGGCTGGTAGCCAACCGTAGCCTGTCTCCCGTTACGCACAATCGGCGTTTTGAGGAGTGTACCGTCCTCCAGCAGTTTTTCCTTCTTGTCCTCGTCGTAAGCAAGATAGGCGAGCGAAGCGTAGCCCTTGCTTTTTTCGTCCAGTATTGCATCCAATCCTCCGACGGCTTTCAAAACGCTGTCCAGTTCGCCGCGGGACATTCCCTTTTGCGCTAGGTCAATCATCTGAAATTTAATGCCGCGCTCTTTAAACCAACGCTGCGCCTTTTTGGTGTCAAAACATTTGTTTTTGCCGAAAATCTGAATGTTCATTGTGTTCTTCTCCTTTGCCATCAGTATAGCAAAGTGCGCGGCCGGACGCAAGGGGAATCCGCTATTGCTTTGCGCGGCGAGAGAGACGCAGCACGCCGTAAGAATGGGAAAAGGGGAGCAGCAGCACACACGAGAGTGCTGCACAACGGCCGAGTTCACACAGCAGCAGGGGGACGGCAAAAAACACTTCGCCGTGGCGCGCAAAGTCGCCAATCGCGGCAAGTCCAGCGGCGGAGAAATTAGGGTACGGCAGCAGTGCGGCAGTGTGTGTGCCCAGCAGCAAGGTGGTGCGCAGTGCAATCAGCGCAAATAGTGCGCCTCCGGCAGACAGGCCGCGCGCGGCCGCACCCGAAAGCCGCTCGGGCAGAGACAGGGAAAGCGCCAGTGCGGCAGGCAGCAGGCGGAGCAGGATTTGTCCGGTTTCGCGCGGCAGGGCGGAACCCGGCATATGCCAATGTGCCGGCTGCATTTGCGAAACGGTCAGTACACCGCTCAACAGGATTACCGCGCCGGCCAGCCATGCGATGGGCAGAGCCCACATGGCGCAGCGATTGAGTCCTGCCGTAGCGGCAAGCAGGGTGCAGACCGTCAGAATCAGGATCAGGCTCCAAAGTGGACGGGTGGAAAACACGGTATTGTGCAGGAACAGTCCCATGCGGGCAAGTGAGGTTACAATCGGCCAGAGGGAAAACAAGGCAAGCAGCCATTGCAGCACATGTGAACGCTGCCACGCCGGTGCGAGACGGGCACCACCTGCACATACCAGCGCGCAGATCAGGCTGGCAAGTGCCGCTGCATAGACGGTTTGTCCGGTTGCGGGCGTGTATAGGATTTCGCTCAGGGGCAGCAGAGCGAACAAGGCAGCCCCCCAACGCGGGAATAAACGCTCACGCATCGCTGCCGCCTCCAATCTCGCTGCCGTCAAGGAAGCAGGACAGACGTTCGTTGGCAAAGACTGCGGTTCCGGCGGGAGCCGTCTGTCCAAATTCGTCCAGATACAAAGCGGGAAGGATAGCCGTGCCGTCAGCGTGCAGCACTTCGGAGACACGGTACAGCGGCATATCGGGCAGTGTTCCCTCCTGTGCAGCGCGATCCAGCAGTTCGCTGAGTGCGTAAACTTCGTCATCGCTTTGCAGCAGGTCGGTTGCTGTGCCGTCGCGCACAACTGCGACCCGTAAGCTGAGCCGCACATCGTTTTCCGTACACAGATAATCTGCCAGCGGCAGAATGCTTTCTTCCGCGACTGTTTCACTGATGAGCAGTACCTGTGCATGGCTCAGGTATAATTCGCCGGGCAGGATGTTGCTCAGATTGGAAAGCAGTCCGGGCAGGTCGCGTCCTGTGGCGGAAAGATAAGCGGGTGAGGCCGCATCGTCTAGGCTGTCCTGCCGTACGACCTCGGCGGTCAGTCGATAGCCGTCATCCGTGCGGTCGAGCGCAAGCGCGGAAACCGGTGAGACCTCGCGTGCGCAGCCGCAGAGCAGTAGGGTCAGCAGCAACAAAATTCCGGGCAGTTTCAAGGTTTGTCCCCCTTTGATGGATTCCGTTTGACCGCAAAACGGTCATGCCGCATGAAAAACCACGGTGCGCGAAGCCAGGCGTCCTCCTGCTCGGCCTGCACGCGTGGGATCAGGTTGAGCAGATACGGCACCGAACACGAGTGCATTCGGCAAAGCCACGTCATCGTGAGCGCCAACGCAAAGCCAACACCGTATAGCCCATAGGCTGCGGCGGCAGCCAGTAATGCAAAGCGCAGCCATAATGCAGCGGTTTGCAGCTTGGGCACCATCAGGCCGGTGACACCCGCGATGGCAACCACAATGACAGTAGGCGCGGCAGCAAAGCGTGCGGATACTGCAGCCTGCCCCAGTACCAAACCGCCGACGATGCTCATTGTTTGCCCCATTGCGCCCGGGGTGCGCGCACCGGCTTCCTTGAGCGCTTCGAGCACGAGCAACATTAAAAAAGTTTCCCAGCCAATGGGCAGCGGTACGCCGCGCTGCGCGGCTGAAACGGCAAACAGCAGACGGGCGGGCACCAGCTCGCGGTGGTACAGCATCAGCGCCACATAGACCGCGGGAAAGGTGATGGTGAAGAGAAAACCCGCCACGCGCAACAGGCGGGATAAATTGGCCTGCAAAAAGCTGATATAGTAATCATCGTTGGACTGAAAACATTCTTGAAACAGAAAAGGTGCGGTCAGCACGACCGGACTGCCATCTACGACAACTGCGCAGCGGCCTTCCACTAACCGCGCTGCGACGACGTCCGGCCGTTCTGTTGTGCCGAAGGTGGGGAAGGGCGCCCAGCGGTGGTCACGGATGCGCTCGGCCAGATAATTGGCGTCCAGTACGCTATCTATGTCAAGCCCCTCCAGCTTGCGCCGCAGGTGGGTGATCAGTTTTTGCTCGCACACGCCTGCCAGATAGCACAGGCAGACTATGGTGTTGGTGCGGCTGCCGATGCGCAGAAATGTGAATTTCAGCCGTCTATCATTAAGCCGGCGGCGAATAAGGGCGAGGTTGGGCATGAAGCATTCGGTGAAGCCCTCCCGCGGGCCGGAGAGCACGCGTTCGTTTTCCGGTTCGGATGCACTGCGCACAGAAAACCCCTTGGTGTTGACCACGACCGGCCGTGCGTCCCCTTCGGTGAACACAACGGTGTCACCATAGAGAAAGGAGGCAAATAGCTTGCTGGAATCGGTTTCCACGCGGCTGTCGTTGATTTGCAGCACGGTTTGGCAGATCGTTTCGGCTGAGGCGCAGGACAGATCGGAACAGACAATCGGCCGGATGACGCTCTGGTTGATGGCAATATTATTCACCATGCCGTCAAAGAAGAATACCGCACAGGAAAGGCCGGCTCGGCTGACGGCGCGTCGGGTGACGAAGGTATTATCGCCTCGGAAAATCGACTGCATCAAGCGGATATTGCTTTCCAGATCGGTAGAAAATGTGATCGTATCCATGGTTTCACCCCTTATCAGGGGTATTTTGTGCCAAAAGAAGCAGGGTTATACGTCGTTCAGGTCGTCGGCCAGTGTTTGCCCGAACAGACGGATTGCGGCGAGCGCTTCCGGCATGGTGTTGCCGGAGGAACCAACCTCGATCAGCATCGACCCAGTGCGGACATGCTGGTTAAAACGCTGTGTACGGAGGTTGACCGGACGCATCAAGCCGGGATAAGCGCGATTCAGTTGATATTGCAGGCCGGTGACATAGTTCAGGTTTTCCCGCCAGTTTGGATGGGTCAGCCCGCCGTCGTCGGTGCCGACTACGAACATCAGCTGCGCCATTTCTTCGCCGTCAATCGTACAGGAAGTTTTGTAGGCCTGCCCGTCGTCGGTGAGGATGGAATCACGGTGCAGGTCGATGACAATCTGAATCGAAGGGTACTGCTCGATTGCCTGTTCGATGTCCGCCAGTGAACGGTCGTACGAGCCGGAATAGGCAGGGGAATCGAAAATATCCCGGATGTGTATGGTTTCAATTCCATTTTCCTGCAAAATGCTTTGCAGTTCGTCACCCACACGCACCACGTTATAGCGTGTATCCGTCGTTCGTTCGTTTTCGGTCGGCGTATAGGGGAATGCGGCGTCCGGCGTATAGCTTTCGCTGCCGTGCGTATGTACGATCAGTACCTGCGGATCGTCGCCAGTGGTGTGGATGGCGGTATCCGATGCCAGACAGGAAGCGACATCAACCTGATACGAGGTTTCGTTGTTGATGGTGATGGTGGCTGCCTGATCGGCAGCATTCAGCACAGGCGCGTCGTTTTCTTCGGTCTGCGGGATATAGGTGCTTTCTGCAAGCGGGCTTTCGGCATCCTCACTGAGGGCGGATGACGCCGTGCGGGGCACAAAAACCGCCGCGTGGTCTGCGGACAGGCCGAGTTCCAGTGATACGGTGCGCAAAATAAAATCGCTGTTCCCGGCAAGCCGGGTCAGCGCCTGCTGCGCGGCGGATTCACCGCCTGCACGCGCAAACAACAGCAGTGAGGCGGCAATGCAAAGCGTGACGGCGGCGGGCAGACCGATGCCGTGCCGCTGCCGGATGGTTTTTTTGTGTCTTCTCATCGTTGCCACCTCCCCTGTGTTTGGTTCTATCATACGCCCGTCCCGGCGCGAGTATGACCGAAAGATGACAGGCGGTTTAAGACAAATACAGGTCAATGTCGCTGACGGTCAGATGTGGGTGCAGTGCCATATTGACGGCATAGCCAATGACACGGGCAATGTCTGCCACCTCCCGGTCGATATCGCGCGTTGTGACCATGACCGGCAGGGAAAGGTCATCAAGGGCTTCGCAGGATGGGCTGCCAAGCTGTGCGGCAATTTCGTGGGCGAGTGTAGCGCCGTCTACAACCGTGGGAACGCCGATGGCGATGACTGGCACACCCAGCGTTTGGCTGTTGAGCGCGGCGCGTGCGTTTCCTACACCTGCACCGGGGGTGATACCGGTATCGGCCAGCTGGATGGTGCGCAGCAGGCGGGAGAGCCGGCCGGCTGCCAGTGCATCTACTGCCAGCACAGCGGCGGGTTTGACACGGTCCAATACGCCGCAAATGACCTCGCCGGTTTCTACGCCGGTTTGCCCCAGTACGCCGGGTGCAAGTGCGGATACGGGCCGCCAAGAGGCGAACACATCCGGCACCTGCTCAACCAGATGCCGTGTGGCAATCACATGGTCCACTGCCTGCGGGCCGACCGCGTCCGGGGTGATCATGCGGTTACCCAATCCTGCGACCAGCACCGGCCCGGATGCTGCGCTGTCCGGTAGCAGTTCGCGCAGCAGCGTGCCCAGCGCTCGGCAGGCGCGCGGAAAGGCATCCTCCTCACGCCGTACAAGTGCATCCAATTCGAGCGTCAGATACCGTCCACACGGTTTGCCAATTTCCCGTGCGGCATCCTCCCCCAGAATTTCCACTTCGTTGACGGAAAAACCTTCAATGGTGCGGCTGGTCTGCTGGACTTGCTGCAGATTGGCTGCATGTGCCACATTTTGTACTGCTTCGACCGCCAGATCGGTGCGAAATGCCATGTATATCACTCCTTGCTGCTATTTTGCGACAGAATGATGGTTTTATACCATTTTCCGTTCGTTGCTGTGTGTGCAGGGCAGAAAGCGATAGATTGTCCAAAAAAGAAGCGCCCAGCTTGGCTGGACGCTTAAATTATGTCAAAAAAGGGCGGCTTCGGATGGGTTCCAAAGTCGCCCACTGGTGGTAGATGGAAAGATGGATGGGGATTATTCGTACCGCAGCTTGACGTCTTCCTGATGACATAGGTCAACATATTCCTTCGGTGGTTCACGGTCGGTGATAAAGGCAGTCAGGTCCTTCAGATGACAGAAAGTGACGATGGCTTCCTTGCCGATCTTGGAGGAGTCCACCATGCCGTAAATCATATCTGCGCGATGGACGACCGCGCGCTTGATCTCTGCTTCGAGGAAAGTGGTGTTGGTCATGCCGGCGGTCAGGGAGACACCGGTCGCGCCCATGAATGCTTTGTTGATGCGCATGGCGCTGAGCGCTTCGATGGTGGATAGGCCGACAAAAGAATCTGTCGTCGGGCTGTAAATCCCGCCAAGCGAAATGATGTTTAGATTGTCGTATTTGGATGCCTCGCTGAGCGCGCCCAGCGAATGGGTGATGATGGTGATGCGTTTTTTTGCCACCAAAAACCGCAGCAGACACAGCGTAGTTGTGCCTGAATCAATAAAAATGGTGTCGCCGTCTGCAACCTCCTCAGCGGCCAGCCGGCCGATCAGGGACTTGTCGATGGGATTGAGCCCGGAACGGATCGGCGTTGGAACCGCGCCGGAAGGCACTGTGGCGGTGACGCCGCCGTAGACCTTGGTGATGTGTCCGCGCATTTCCAGTTCGTTCAAGTCGCGGCGAATCGTGTTCTTGGAAACACCGAAAACTTCGCATAATTCATCAATGCTGACGGTTTCGCGTGAAATAACATATTGTTCAATTGAATTGAGACGGCTGACCTTCATCTTCCCTGTTCCCCAATCTTACCCGAAAATTAACCAGAATAATTTTCTTTAGTTTATCAAAAAATGCCTAAATTGTCTACTGGTATTCCGGCTGGCAGAATCAAGCAAAAACTGCTGATAAGGTTTGGCAATGCGGTGCGGGGGCGTGAACGCATGGAGTTTTGTTTGCGGTAATGGTCAAATAAAAAAATAAAATATTTCTTGATGAAGATAATTTGGTTGTTTTTTGGCGTTCTGCATCGGATAGCCCAGAACCATGCAGAAAAGCGTTATCAGCAGGGGGAGTTGAGACGAGTTCACCAAAAAAGAACAAAAATACAACCAAGACATAGCAAACAAATTTATGAAAAATACCAGCACTTTTTTATCCATAATTCCGAAGGGCACAAAAAGAGCAAAGGAATTTTTGTCAACAAATGTGTGAATTTTGGTTGAAATCTGGGTAGCTTGGTGATACACTGTAATCGAGATACAGCGGCAGTTGGCTGCTGTGGCCGGAACCTGTTCCGTGGAGAGAAAATATTTTGAATTAGGCAGGTGTATGCAATGCAGAAAGCAGAAAAGATGCAGGAGCTTCGCGTATTTGCGCAGGAAATCCGTTTGGAAACCCTGAAAACCAT
>CALWEB010000104.1 GCA_944376955.1 uncultured Agathobaculum sp.
GAGAAAAAGCCGAAGTTTGCCGCCGGGCCGACCAGTTCCAGACCGGGGCCGACGTTGTTGAGCGTCGCGGCAACCGCGGTAAAGTTGGTGATCAGCTCTTCGTTGGTGATCGACAACAGCAGCACGGACAGGATAAACAGCAGCAGATAGGCGATCATGAACACGTTGACCGAGCGCATAACCTCATGCTGGACGCGGCGGCCGTCCATTTTGTTGACGCGCACCGCACGCGGATGGATGAGGAACTGCATTTCCTTGCGGATGCTCTTGCACATCAGCAGGATACGTGAGCATTTCATGCCGCCGCCGGTCGAACCGGCGCACGCGCCGATGAACATGAGCAGCACGAGCAAAGCCTTGCTGAACGCGGGCCACTGGTTGAAATCCACCGAGGAAAAGCCGGTCGTGGTGATGATGGACGCCACCTGAAAGGCCGCATGATGGAAGCTCTGGAAAAAGTTCGAGAACATCGGACGGACGTTGATGGCAATCAGCACGGAAGAGGCAAGGATAACGCCAAGATACAGCCGCACCTCTTCGATGCGGAACGCATTTTTCCAGCGCTTGGTCAGCAGCAGGAAATATGCGCTGAAGTTGACGCCGAACAGGATCATGAAAATGGTCACAACGCCTTGCAGATAATAGCTGTCGTAGTAGGCGATCGAGCTGTTCCAGATCCCGAAACCGCCCGTGCCGGCGGTCGCCATCGAGGTACAGGCCGCGTCGAACAGCGGCATACCGCCCAGCATCAGCAGCACGATTTCCAACACAGTCATGCCGAAATAAATGGCGTATAAATACATCGCGGTGTCACGCAGATGCGGCGAAAGTTTGTTCACGGACGGGCCGGGGCTTTCCGCGCGCATCAGGTGGATGGTCTGTCCGCCGGCCAGCGGAAGGACGATCAGCATGAACACCAGCACGCCCATGCCGCCCACCCAGTGGGTCAGGCTGCGCCACAGCAGCGAGGCGTGCGAGAGCGCCTCAACGTCGCTCAGGATGGTCGCACCCGTGGTGGTAAAGCCCGAGATGGTCTCAAACAGCGCGTCCACCACAAACGGGATTTCCCCGCTGAACAGGAAGGGCAGCGCGCCGGTCAGCGCCAGCACAATCCAGCACAGCGCAACGGTAACAAAGCCCTCACGGGCATAAAAGCGAGTGTTTTCCGGCTTTTTGTGACAAAACAGGGCGGAAAACGCCAGACAGATCACAGCGGCCGCCAGATAGGCCAGCACAACGGGTTCGCGGTACAGGATGGCGGTCAGCATGGGCAGCAGCAGAAACAGCGATTCCACGCCCAGCATCCAGCCGATCAGGTAACGCACCATAGCATGATTCATTGCCCTATACCCTCCGCCGTCTCCGGCTGGAAAATATCCTGCAAATCGTTCATGCCGCGGCGGGTGGAAACAACAATCACGGTATCCCCTTCCCGCAGCACATCGCGGCCGCGCGGGATGATGCGGCGGCCCTTGCGGTTGATGCAGCACAGCAGCACATCCGGCCGGATGGGCATATCCTGCAGCGGCACGCCGATCAGATCATGCGCCGCCACGCGGAATTCGAGCGCCTCCGCGCCGCCCAGCTGGTGCAGCGTTTCCACGTTGGAACCCATGGAGTTCTGCATCGCGCGGGTGTACTGGCCGATCAGCTCGGCGGTTGTCTGCTTGGGGCGGATGACCGTGCCGATGGGCAGACTGCCGATGACTTCTTCGAAGTTGACGCGGTTGACCTTGGTGAACAGCTTGGCCTTGGAATGGCGGCCTGCGTGCAGGGACAGCAGGATGTTCTCCTCGTCCATGCCAGTCAGCGCACAGAACGCCTCACAGCTGGCCAGCCCTTCTTCATCGAGCAGGTCGCGGTCGGTGCCGTCGCCGTAGATGATGGTGGCGCCGGGCAGCATTTCGGACAGCGCCTCGCAACGATCCAGACGGTTTTCGATGATCTTGACCGAAATGCCCGTATCAATCAGCATTTTTGCAAGGAAATAGGAGATTTTGCCGCCGCCGATCAGCATAGCCGAGCGGATATGGTCATTCGGTACGCCGATCTGCCGGAAAAAGTCGGACTGCTCACGCGGCGGGATAATAACGGTGACGTCATCATCCGCGTGCAGGATAAAGTCGCCCTTGGGGATAAAGGTCTGCCCCTCGCGGCGCACCATACACAGCAGCGCATCCGTGCGCAGCAGCGGGTTGACTTCGCAAACCGCCATGCCGTTGAGGCGCGAGCCGGTCGGGATGCGGATATCGAGCAGTTCGATGCGGCCCTTGGCGAAGGTGCTTACCCCAATGGCCGAGGGGAAGCGGATCAGGCGCGAGACCACGCGCGCGGTGGACATTTCCGGGTTAATGACCATGGACAAGCCGAGTTCATCCCGGATAAAGCCGATTTCCGACACATATTCCGGGTCGCGCACACGCGCGATCGTGTGGCAGCCGGCTGCTTTGCTGGCAATCAGGCAGGAGAGCAGGTTGATCTCGTCGTGCGTGGTGACGGCAATCAGCAGGTCGGTCTCCCGCACGCCCGCTTCTTCCAGCACATGATAGCTGGTGCCGCTGCCGGTCACCGAGGTCAGGTCCAAAGTGTTGGTCAGTTCGGTGAGCCGCCGTTCGGACAGGTCGATCAGGGTCAGGTCGTGCCCCTCTGCGGAAAGTTGCTCCGCCAGCGCCGCGCCGACCTTGCCGCAGCCTACAATAATGATGCGCATGGTGCGCCTCCGATCTCTCTTTTTACAGGGTACAGAATCATATATATAGCGATTATAGCGGTTTGCCGGCGAAAAAGCAATATCCCTGACGGGCGAAAAGCGATCTTTGCGGTTTTTTAGCAGGTCTCGCGGCGCGTCGTTGACCGTCGCCCTCGGCGCATGGTATACTGGTTTCGTTATGTCAAAAAGGGGGTCGGCGGTATGTCCCGGGTGTTAGAAGTATGCGTGGATTCGGTGGAATCCGCGGAAAGCGCCGCGCGCGGCGGCGCGACACGGCTGGAACTGTGCGCCAACCTGATTGTCGGCGGCACGTCGCCGGACGAAGACCTGTTCCGCATGGTGCGCGAGCGCGTGGATCTGCCCATCCGGGTGCTGCTGCGGCCGCGTTTCGGGGATTTCCTGTATTCGGATGAGGAATATGAGCTGCTGCGGCGGCAGGTGCGCCGGTTTGCCGCCCTCGGTGTGGATGGCGTGGTGATCGGCATCCTGCGGCCGGACGGCACGCTGGATGAAACCCGCATGGCTGGGCTGATCGGTCTGGCGGATGGCATCGGTGTGACGCTGCACCGCGCGTTCGATGTGTGCCGCGACCCATTTGAGGCGTTGGACGCCGCACGGAGGCTGGGGGTGGATACCATTTTGACCTCGGGGCAGCAGGCCAGCTGCGAACAAGGTGCGGCGCTGTTGCGCGATCTGGTATCCGCTGCAAATGGCAGGCCGCAGATCCTGATTGGCGCAGGGGTCAATGCTGCCGTCATCCGCACTTTGCAGCCGCAAACCCATGCGGATGCGTTCCACCTGTCCGCCAAGCGCACGCTGGACAGTGGCATGGCATTCCGCCGCGCAGGCGTGCCCATGGGTTTGCCGGGCATCAGTGAATTTACGCTTTGGCGGTGTGACGAACACGCAGTGCGGGAGGCGCGGGACGCGCTTGACGCATTGTGCCGTGCATGACCGAACCAAGGAGGGCCGGGATGCGGATTGAAAAGATACTCAATAATAATGTGGTGATTGCGCTGGATGAAACCGGCGTGGAAACCGTGCTGATGGGGCGTGGTTTGGCCTTCGGCCGCCATGCCGGGGACACCGCGCCCGCCGATAAGGTGGAAAAGCGCTTCACACTTCATGCCGGACCGTGGTCCGACCGCTTCCAGCAGCTGCTGACCAGCATCCCGCTGGCGCATTTCCTGCTCAGCGAACGGATCATCGACCGTGCCAAGCGCACGTTGGGTGCGGCACTGTCGGACAGTATTTATGTTACCCTGCCCGACCACATTTCAGCCGCGATCGAGCGGCACAAACAGGGCATCACCCTGCCCAACCCGCTGCTGTGGGACATCCGGCAGTTTTACCCGGAGGAGTACAAGGTGGGCTGTGATGCGATCGAGCAGATCCGCGAAGAGACGGGCATCGCCTTTTCCGAAGACGAGGCGGGCTTTATCGCTATGCACTTTGTCAATGCCGGCTGCGGCGGCGAACTGCCCGAGGTATACGACATGACCTGCCTGATGCAGCGGGTGTTCGCGCTGGTGCGTGAGCAGTGCGGTGTGGAGCCTGATCCGGATTCGGTGGATTTTTACCGGTTTGTGGCGCATTTGAAGTTTTTCGCGCGCCGTATCGCCGCCGGACAGGGCTATGGCGACCGGGATGCCGATCTGCTACCCGCCGTGCAGGGCAAGTACCCTGCCGCGTTTGCCTGCGCGCAGGCAGTGTGCGATGCGGTTTGGCAGGAATATGGGTTTGACGCCGGGAAAAGCGAGTTGTTGTGTCTGACACTGCACATTGCCCGCATCACCGGCGCATGAGTACAGCAAAAAGCAGTCCACCGGGCTGCTTTTCCATTTATGAACTGTTTTGGAGGCTTGATATGGTAAAAAGTTGGATGCGTCAAAACTTTTGCCGGAGAAATTCCGCGCTTTAGCTGAAATGCACAAAAAGTGGACGAATTTTCTGGCAATTTGAGCGGGCGGTAGTGGCTTGAAAAAGCGCGCCCCGTTTGTTACAATGTTAACAACAAGCGAACATCGTCCTCGTTGTGATTGGATTGTTACCGTGTTGGCGGGCAAAACCAAATTTCTCGCGGTCGGCAAAAAATCAATGCCCGGCAGTGCAGGAGTTTGGTTCTTTTCATTTTCGGCTGGATTTTGCTTTTTTTGTCCATTTGACCGGCGTATGGGGCTCCCCCGTATGCTTTGGCGGCGGAAAGGGTATACTTTGCCGGGAAAACGCGGCGGCGGGCGACGGTTTGCGAGCCCCGCGCAAAGCGCAGTGAGCCATTCCACAAGGAGCAAGATAGAAAGGAAAATGCAGTTATGAAAACCGTACAGTACACCATCAAGGACGAACTCGGTATCCACGCGCGCCCGGCAGGCATGTTGGTTAAGGAAGCAGCAAAGTTTAAGTCCAACATCAAGATTGCCGGCCCGAAGAAGGAAGTTGACGCAAAGCGCATCATGGGCGTTATGAGCATGGGCGTGAAGAAGGGCGAGACGGTCAAGCTGACCATCGAAGGCGAAGACGAGGCAGCGGCAGCAAGCGCACTCGAAGCTTTCCTGCGCCAGAACCTGTAAGGGAAACCGGCATTGTTATCCGATACCGATGCCGCCGGCCGTGCCGCAGCCATGCTGGAGGCGCTCGGCGGCCGGGATAACGTGCTTTCCATCGGGAATTGCATGACACGGCTGCGTCTGCACCTGCGGAACCCCGTAGCGGCAGACGAGGCGGGGCTGCGCGCGGCAGGCGCCGCGGGCGTGCTGCGCCGGATGGACGGGGAAGTGCATGTCGTCATCGGCACGGGGGTGCAGCCGCTGGCGCGCGAGATGGAAAAACTGGTCAAATAGAGCCTGCTGCCCCGCTCCGGCGGAACGGGCAGGCGTTCCTCAAGCAGCTGAGGCGGGCGTACGCCCGCCTTTGTTTTTTTGACGGCTGATGTTTGGACAAAAGAGAGGTAATGAATATGAAAATCATTCGCGCAAAGGATTATAACGATATGAGCCGCAAGGCGGCCAACATCATTTCGGCTCAGGTTATCCTCAAGCCGGATTCCATTCTGGGCCTTGCCACCGGCTCGTCCCCGATCGGCATTTATGAGCAGCTGATCAAGTGGTACAACAAGGGCGATGTGGACTTTGGCTCGTGCACGACCTTCAATCTGGACGAGTACCGCGGCCTGACTGCCGACCATGACCAGAGCTACCATTATTTCATGCACAAGAACTTTTTCGATTCCATCAATGTGCCGGAAAGCCGCATCAACCTGCCGGACGGCGCACAGATGGACGCAGAGCGCGAGTGCGCGCGCTATGACGCGGCCATTCAGGCGGCGGGTGGCATCGACCTGCAGCTGCTCGGTATGGGTTTGAACGGCCACATCGGCTTCAACGAGCCGGATGATTACTTCTCCAAGGGCACGCATTGCGTGGACCTGACCGAGTCCACCATCGAGGCCAACAAGCGCTTCTTTGCGTCTGCGGACGATGTCCCGCGTCAGGCTTACACCATGGGCGTGCAGACCATCATGCTGGCGCGCCGCATTGTGATCGTGGTTTCGGGCGAGAACAAGGCGGACATTGTGCGTCAGGCCTTTTTCGGCCCGGTCACCCCGCGTGTACCGGCATCCATCCTGCAGCTGCACACCGACGTTTCCGTTGTGGCGGACGAGGCCGCGCTTTCCAAGAGTCTGGATCTGCTGTAAGCTGCGTGCGGACAAATGGAGTTTAAAAATCTCAGGATATACCAGCCGGACGGTACGTTCCGTACGGGCGGCCTGTCGCTCTCGGGCGACCGGATTTCCAGCGCGCCGGTATCGGGGGATGCCTGCGATATGGATGGGCTGTACGCCATCCCGGGGCTGATCGACATCCACTTCCACGGCTGCGCAGGCTATGACTTTTGCGATGCGACCGAGCAGGCCATTTCGGCCATTGCACGGTATCAGGCCGAGAATGGTATATGTGCGATCTGCCCCGCTACCATGACTTATCCGGAGGAAAAGCTGTCCGCCGTGATGCAAGCCGCCGCGACCTATCGAACGGAGCGGTGCGGCGCAGCATTGGTGGGCGTCAATCTGGAGGGGCCGTTCCTGTCCCCTGCGCGGCGCGGCGCACAGAACGGCGCGTGGCTGCAAAATCCGGACGCAGGGCTGTTCCGCCGTTTGCAGGAGCAGGCGCAAGGGCTGATCCGCTTGTGCGAGATCGCGCCCGAACTGCCCGGCGGGCTGGATGTGATTGGGGAATTGGCAGGCGAAGTGCGTCTGTCCCTGGCACATACCGAAGCGGATTACGATACCGCCTGCGAAGCGTTCCGGCGCGGCGCGCGCGAAGTCACCCACCTGTTCAACGCCATGCCGCCGCTGACCCACCGTGAGCCGGGGGTGATCGGTGCGGCGCTGGACAACGATGAGGTCGGAGTGGAGCTGATCGCGGACGGTGTGCATGTGCATCCGTCGGCGGTGCGCGTGGCGTTCCGCCTGTTTGAAAACCGGATGGTCCTGATTTCGGACAGCATGTCCGCAACCGGGCTGGACGACGGGGACTATACGCTCGGCGGGCAGGACGTCTCCGTGCGGGATGGCCGCGCCACCCTCAACGGCGGCGCAACGCTGGCCGGCTCGGTGGTCAACCTGTTTGAGTGTATGCGCCGCGCGGTGGGCATGGGTATCCCGCTGGGGCAGGCGGTGCGTTCGGCATCGACCAATCCGGCGCGTGCCATCGGCATCCAGCATGACTACGGCACGCTCGAGCCGGGCAAGCTGGCGAACATCCTTCTGCTGGACGAGGATTTGCAGATCAATACGCTCATCCTGCGCGGACAGATTCTGTAAAAATGGAAAAGGGCCTCGGATATTCCGAAGCCCTTTTTTGTATGCCCTTGCCCGCCTTGACCGCGGCGGAGTGTTTATGCTACGATAACCCTATCCAACCAAAGGGGGACGGCCGTATGATTCAGTGTTTTGTCAAAAAGGAATATGCCGCGCCGTTCGGCCTGTTGTGTATGCCGCGCCTGTTTTCCGTCAGCCGGACGGATGAAAAGGCCTCCGCCCATCCGCGCGTGATGCACGCACACGATGATCTGGTTGAGGTGGTGCTGGTGCGCGGCGGGGAAAGCCGCTATTATGTGGGCGGCACGCCCTACGACGCGCGCCGCGGCGACCTGTTTATTTTCAACAGCGGTGTTGTACACGACGAGCCTTCCGGCCCCGATCAGCCGGTGGCGACCTTCAGCCTGGCGCTGGGTGGTCTTGCCGTGCCCGGGTTGCGCGCCAACGCCCTGATCCCGGAAGATGCTTCGCCGGTCTGCCACCTGAATGAGACGCAGACCGTGCGGCTGGCGCGTCTGTATGACGTGCTGTATGACGAACTGACCGCGGGCAACGACGACGGCGCGCATCATCTGCTCATGGCGGTGCTGTCCTTGGTGCAGCAGTTCCGCGCCGCAGCAGCGGATGGCCGCATCACGGATGGAAACATGTTTGCGCAGCGGATCAAGGACTATATCGATGCGCATTTTGCCGAAGAGTTTTCCCTTCAGCAGATGGCAGATGCGCTGCACGCCAGCCCCTACTATCTGGCGCATGTCTGCAAGGAAACCACCGGCTATTCCCCATTGCAATATGTGCTGCGCCGCCGTATCGGGGAGGCGCAGACTCTGCTCATCACCACCGACCTGCCGGTCACGCGCATTGCCGCGCAGGTGGGTTACGACAACCCCAGCCATTTCAACACCCAGTTTTCCAAGGCGGTCGGCATGTCGCCGCGCACGTTCCGGCGTGAATATGTCTACCATGCCTGAGTGGGATCGCAAGAATTTGAAAGTTTGTCTTGGACAGCCGCGTAAACGTGGCTGTTTTTTTGCAAATAAAACGCAAGAATCCGGAGGTAATTTCCCGTTTTTAGCGATAAAATAGGGGCATTCAATAACGAAGGCGTGCAAAATGTCTGTTTCGGAGTCATGCAAAGGAGAATGCGGTATGAAAACGGTCAAAGTCGGTTCGGTTGGTTTGGGACGTCTGGGGTATGAGCACGCGTGCAATCTGGCCACGCAGGTGCCGGGGTGTGAGCTGGCGGCGGTCTGTGATGTGGACGGGGAGCGCGTTAAAGCGGTCGCGGAGGAGCTGGGTGTGCCCCATACTTATACGGATTTTGAAGCAATGTGCCGGAACCCTGAATTGGACGCGGTGGTCATTGTATCGCCTTCGTCTCTGCACTGCGAGCAGATCACGATTGCAATGGAGCACGGCAAGCATGTGTTCTGCGAAAAACCGCTGGGCACGGACGTTGCCCAGTGTAAAGATGCGGAAAAAGTGGTCGAAGCGCACCCAGACCTGATCTTTCAGCTGGGTTTCATGCGCCGGTTTGACCAGTCCTACGCCGAGGCCAAGCGCCGGGTTGACAGCGGCGAAATCGGCAAGGTGGTGCTGGTGCGCTCGTACACACAGGACCCGCGCGCGACGATCGAGTCCACGCTGAAGTTTGCGCCGCATTCGGGCGGGCAGTTCCTTGACATGTGCGTGCATGATATTGACCTGATCCGCTGGTTTACCGGCTCGGAAGTCAAAAATGTATGGGCGATTGGCGGGGCATTCGAGTTTGATCTGTACAAAGAGCTGAACGACGCGGATAACGCCGCCGCCACCCTCCAGATGGAAAACGGCTCAATCGGGTTTATGTTCGCCAACCGCACGCACGCGGCGGGCTCGAACGTCGAAACCGAGATCATCGGCACGCACGGCACGCTGCGCATTGCCAATGTCGGTGCGAAAAACCTGCTGAGCATTGTCGATG
>CALWEB010000105.1 GCA_944376955.1 uncultured Agathobaculum sp.
CACAATCCATATCCCGGCTAGGCGCTTCATGTTTCCCCTCCTTATGAAAAAGCGGACGGCCAAGCCGTCCGCCTGCATCGCTATCCCACTTACATCAGCTTTACAGTATAGTATACCGCTGTGATAAACAGATATGCCGCCGCAACACCCATTGCGATCAAAATGTGCGTGGGCGCAAACAGCACCGCCGCCACCAGCACTGCCATCAGCACCGGTGTGATCGTCAGCATCGTGTAAGCATTCCGGCTGAAATGCAAATCTTTCTTTTTCCCGTGGCGAATAATGATCCCGTTTTTGCCGCGCAGCATCGCAACGCAGCCCAGCTGCACCACTGCCAGCACGACAGCTGCGCCCAGCACCGCATACGCAACCCAAACATAGTTCGAGCTGTCCAGCGCACGACGGACCAGCCACATCAACCCAAGCGCGACGCCTGTATCCAGCGCAATCAGGAAAAATTCCCGCGCATAGGAATGGTAAACCAGATAATAAACTGCCAAAACCGGCAGGATGACATACAATCCCTTGATCGGCCCAGTGCCAAGGTACAGGATTGCAGCCATGGCCAGCACCAATATAACACTGGCAAGCAGTACATTGCGTCCGCACAGGACATGGCGGGCTGCCTGCCGCTTGCCGGACACCTCACGCACCCGCAGAAAAGCGCCGCAGATCAGTCCCAAAACACCGATGCCCAGCAAAATCTTCGTTACCAACATACCCGTCTGCCAGGTATCGAAATAATCCAGCAAACGCTGCAAGATCATCAAAACCAGCACGCCCAGCAGGCAGACACTGAACACCGTTAACACCTTATTGGTGGTATATTCTTCTTCACTGATTGGCTTTTTGCCCACATTGCTTTTAGCCAATGCCTACACTCCCTCTTTTTTATTCTTACATGTTGCCGCCGGCATACAGCAGCGCGGCCAGCGCCGCAATCGGCGCCGTTTCGCACCGCAGGATGCGCGTGCCGAGTGATACGCTTGTCAGACCCGCTTGAACCGCCTGCCCAGCCTCTTCCGGCGTAAAACCGCCTTCCGGGCCGATCAGCAGCGAAACCGTCTCGCCTACACCGGCTGACAGCGCATCGCGCAAGCCGGTTTGCCGTTCATTTTCATAAAAAAACAGTGCGGTTTTGCTCTGTGCAGCCTGTACGACCGCCTGCTCCAGCGGAATGACCGCCCCAACCGTCGGCAGATACCCTCTGCCGCACTGTTTGGCCGCCTCCACCGCGATTTTCTGCCAACGCTCTACCTTTTTCTCGGTCTTGTCCGGCCGGGAAACACAATTCTTGGACAAGTACGGCACAATTTCGCGCACCCCTAGTTTGACCGCCTTCTGCACGATCACATCCATCTTATCGCCTTTCGGCAACGCCATAAACAGCGTCAGCCGCTGCCGCGGCTCGGTGCCGGCCGGATGGCTGTCCTGCACGCGGCAGGCCACTGCATCTTTTTCGACCGATTCAATCGTGCAATCATAATCCGTGCCTTGTCCGTCACACAGGGTCACGGCCTCGCCCGGACGCAGCCGCAGCACCCGTCCCGCGTGATGTGCGTTCTCACCGTGCAGCGTCAGCAAACCGTTTTCCGGTTGCCCGTCCACAAAGAATCTCGGCATAACAATCAAATAACCTTTCCTATTCTATCAAAAAAAACACACTTTGGCAAGTGAACATTCCGTGAATTACATTTTTGCGGTAAAAGCGCTCCAATCATCGCTGTGTTCCTGCGACAAAACCGTAAACCCGTTTTGTTCCAGCGCCGCACGCACTTCATCTGCGCGCTCATTGAGGATACCCGAGCAAATCAGCCGTCCGCCCGGCACTAGCTTGTCCGCAAACATCGGCGCCATCCCGATGATGACATCCGCCACGATGTTCGCCACAATGATATCATAGCCCGTGCCGATTTCCTCCGCCAGCGCCGGATCGCGCAGCGCGTCGCCGCACAGTCCCCGGCCGATCCGCACATGGTTTTTCTCTGCGTTTTCCTGCGCGGTTTTTAGGCAGTTTTCGTCAATATCCACCACGGTTTTGACATCCGCGCCCAGCATTGCCGCTGCAATCGCCAGAATGCCCGAACCGGTACCCATATCCAGCAGGGTGTCTCCCGGCTGCACCAGTTTTTCCAGTGCCGCCATGCAAAGCTGGGTGGTATCGTGGCTGCCCGTGCCAAAGGAGGAAGCTGGATCAATTTCGAGGATTTTTCTCCCCTGTGCATCGTCCACCGTCTCCCAAGAAGGCTTGATCATAAAGGTATCACCCACTGGGAACGGCTTGAAATACTGCTTCCAGCCCCACTCCCAATCCTCCTGACGGGTCAGGGCGGTTTCGGTACACAGACGGCCCCAAGCATGTTCACTGTCACGCGCCTTGAGGTTTTCGAGTGCCGCACAGATTGCGGCGTATTGCTTTGCGCCGTCCTCATCATCCGACAGGTAGATCTTCAGGCAAGTCTCCTGCGCGCGCTTTTCCCGCACCAAATCCGCATCGACATAATCCCAATAGATCTCGGTATCCTGCAAAAACTCTTCAAAATCTGCGGCGTCCTCCAGCACATAGCCTTGTACGCCGTTATCCTCCAGAAGTGCCTCAACCGGGCCGATCCCGGCTGTCGTCGTATAAATTGTGACCTCTTTCCAGTCCATTTGGTCCCTCCACGCGTGATGTCGCGCCGCATCGCAGCGCCCTGACCATCCGGCCCAACTATTATAAACGGATCAGGCCGTATTTTTGTTCCAGATAATGCACGACCTCTTCCGGCTGCTCCCAAGTGCCGTCATACAGCGCAAGGCCGGGATAGACCCGCAGACCCTGCTCGAGCAATTCCGCCGACTCTGCGCACAGGCACAGCGGCCGTGAAATCATATACCAGTATTCCTCCAGCGCGATCACATCATCCTCGGTTTCCAGCACCAGCTTGAGCGCACCGGCATCGTCCTCCGCTGCAATGAGCGCTTCCTCCAGACGCGGTCCGCATTCAATCTCATCCGAAATATCAATCGTCGGGTCGATAAAATGCGCGTTTTTCCCGTCTGGCGCAAGGATAAAGTCATCGTGGTCGCGCTCGACCACCGCACCGCCCGTATGGCCGTCAATCGCCTGCAGCAGACGCGCCGTATCATCGTGCTCGGCTGGCAGGAAGATTTCCGTATTGTACAGGGTGGTTTGCGCGCGCAGCCACGCCGAATGTACGCATACGCCCAGCGACAAGCGGGCATAGGGTGCCGTCATATCAAGCGCTTCGGTGATCGACTGCGGGTCATGCGCCGTCAGGATGACCGTGGTCACGCCGATGCGCTGCAACACGCCCACCGCCGCGCGCACATCCGTGCCGTCCGACAAGCGGCCTTCATCATCCTCAATCAGCAATTCCGCAATCACCGTGCGGCCGCATAGGTCGCCCAGCGCCAGCACCGCTGCACGCAGCGCCGCAAACGTCTGCGCGCCGCGCAAACAGTAAAACGCAGCATCATCGTGCAGCAGCGGCCGGAAGGTGTGCTTGCACAGCCGTATGTACTGCATCGTGAGCGGCCGTTCGCATTCCTCCGCATCCGGGACCGGCGGGCAATCCAGCACTAAGCCGACCGGCATGGGGGCAAGGCTTTGCGTCCACGCCGCGCACGTCTCCCCGTCCGGCGCAATCGCCCCAGCGAACCGCTCCGGATGCTCCCGGCAAAGCGGCAGCGCTGCCGGGTCGGTCAGCAGGATTTGTGGTTTGTGTTCCATCGGGCATAACGGAATATCCAATTTCGTTCTTCCTTCCAAGACGGATACCGGTAAATTAGTTTTTCTTCCAGCTGCCATCCGGCAGCGCAGTATATTGCTGCGGCTCTGCTGCCGCCTGCTTGCAAAGTTCCAAGGCGGTGAGCATCTGCTCATCCACCTGATAGGTCTGCCCGTCCAGCGCCTGCATGGCCGCGTCGAGCGCTTGCAGTATCTCGGATGACGCGTACAACTGCGGCGCCATCTCGTAGTTTGCCTGGAACGACTGGACGGCATCCATCACCTTGCCGTCAAAGATACGCGTCGGCTCCTGCAGCAATCCAAGCGCCGCCAGCCGTTCGGTCATGGCGTAAACATTGTCCGACTGCGTGCCAAAACGCAGCGCCACAGACGTATCGAGCGGTGTCAGATCGGCCACGCTGACCGACACTTCCCGGTTCGGCACCACCAAGTCAGGGGTCAGGCCCACGCCCTCGTAGCAGCCTTGCTTGGGCAGTTCGAGCTGCAGCGTGGTGATCACCAGCTTATCACCGTTGGCCAGATCAATATGGTACTGACCCTGTCCCTTGCCGTAGGTCTGCTCCCCAATTAACGTGGCCGTGCCGGTGTCCTGCAAGCTGCCGGCCAGCAATTCCGCCGCCGAAGCCGTGTCTCCATCCACCAACACCACGATTTTATTCAAGGGAAGTCCGATGCCG
Source organism: uncultured Agathobaculum sp. (assembly GCA_944376955.1). Taxonomy (GTDB): domain Bacteria; phylum Bacillota; class Clostridia; order Oscillospirales; family Butyricicoccaceae; genus Agathobaculum. Next base: position 4,429 of record CALWEB010000105.1, read on the forward strand.
GTCGAGATGGTCTGCTGCAAGCCGCCCATATCTTCGCGCCAATGGACACCGGCAAGGTAAACCCCTTCCTCCGGTGTCATGGCATTGGCCATTTGGAGTGCCACATCAATTACGCCGCCGCCATTGCCCCGCAGGTCGAGGATGACTGCACGCGTGCCCTTCTCATCCAGCCCTTCCCAGATTTCTGAAAAGGCTGTCCAGTCTCGTTCCGACCCCATTGCGCTGATCTTGATGTACTCCACACCATCCGCCATGGTCTGGCCGGATACATAAACCTGATTGATCTGCCGCCGCACACAGGTGACGGTTAAATCCTGATCCTGCCGCCGCACGGTAACGGACACACTGGTATTCTCTTGCCCGCGCAATAATTCAGCCACTTCCGTGCTGGTCATCTTGGTGGCGTCCTTCCCGTCCACCGCGAGGATCAGATCGCCCACCTGCAGGCCGGCATCCTCCGCCGCAGAATAACGCATGACTTCACCGATCGTCACACCTTCAGACGACTGCTCCAGACCCACGCCGACGCCGACAAAGCCCTCCAGCGTGGAAAAGCCCTGCGAATATTCTTCGCTCGACAGATACATGGAGTGGGTATCCAGCAGGGAAAGGATGTCGTTGATGACCGTATACAACTCCTCCGGATGCTCCTGCAAATACTTGTTGATGTAGTTTTGCAGCACATACGGGTTATTTTCCGCCTTCAGGCCGAAGTGGTCGATCATCTCCCACACGCCGTCAAACCACGTTTCGTTTTTGCCATCCAGTGTGATCGCGCCTGCCGGCACCGTCAGCGTTGCCGCAGCCAGCGCCAGAGCAACCAGTTTTTTTGCAATTTTTTTCATTGATTTTCTCCCTTTTGAGAGGAATGCACCGTGATCTTCTTTTTATTACATACTCTCCGGCGCGTCCACACCGATCAGGCCAAGCGCGTTGGCGATGGTCTGGCGTGCGGCAAGGCACAGCGTCAGGCGCGCCGCGCACAACTTTTCATCGTCGCATTTGATGCGGCAGGCGTTGTAGAAATGGTGGAACTGCTGCGCAAGTGCCACCGCGTATTTATTCAGGCGCGACGGGTCGCGGCTGACGGCTGCCTGCACAATCTCCTCTGGGAACTGCGCGATCATCTTGATGAGTTGGCGCTCATCCGCACCGGTCAGCACCGACAAGTCGGTTTGCGCCGGGTCCGGCATGGGAACACCGCCCTCGGTGCAGTTCTTGATGACCGAGCAGATGCGTGCGTGCGCGTATTGTACATAATACAGCGGGTTGTCCGAATCCTGCTTAACTGCAAGGTCGAGATCAAACTCCATCTGGGTCTCCGCCGCGCGCGAGTTAAAGAAGAACCGCGCCGCATCGACCGGGATTTCATCCAGCAGGTCGGTCAGCGTCAGGCTCTTGCCCGTGCGCTTGGACATGCGGACGACCTCGCCGCCCTGCATCATGCGCACCAGCTGCATGAGCACAATCTCGAGGCGGTGCGAACCGTCGAGGCCCAACGCATCGAGCGCACACTGCAAGCGCTTGACATGGCCGTGGTGATCCGCGCCCCAGATGTTGATCACGCGGTCAAAGCCGCGTTTTTCAAACTTATTCCGGTGGTAGGCAATATCCGCCGCAAAGTAGGTGTAGAAACCGTTGGCGCGGCGCAGCACATCATCCTTATCGCAGCCGAAATCGGTCGAACGCAACCAGAGCGCGCCATCCTCAGTTTCATAGGTTGCGCCCTTCTCGGTCAGCAAATCCATGGTTTCTTTGACATAGCCGCTCTTGTGCAGCTCGCTCTCGCGGAACCAGACGTCATAGTTGATCTTGTAGCGCTTGAGGTCGCGCTCCATGCGCGCAATATTGGTCGGCAGGCCGTAGCTCTCGATGATGGCAAAGCGCTCTTCCGGCGTTTTGTCCATCAGGCTGTCGCCGTACTGCTCCACCAAATCGTGTGCGAGCGCCTTGATGTCGTCGCCCTGATACCACGAGGGGTCAAACTCGATCGCGTCCTCCCCGCGGATCTCCTGAATATAGCGTCCTTCGACCGAATGGGCAAACTTATCGACCTGATTGCCTGCATCGTTGATATAGAACTCGCGCGTCACGTCGTTGCCCGACCAGTCCAGCACGGACGACAGGCAGTCACCCAGTACGCCGCCGCGTGCGTTGCCCATGTGCATCGGGCCGGTGGGATTGGCAGAGACAAACTCGACCATCACCTTTTCCGGCGTTTTGGTCTGGCTGCGGCCGTAATCCTTGCCCATGTCGAACACGCCGCGCACGGCCTTTTCATACCAGTTCTGGCCGAGCGTAAAATTCATAAAGCCCGGGCCTGCAATCTCCACCGTATCAAAGCAGCTATCCGCCAGATCGAGGTTATCCACAATCGCCTCCGCGATCTTACGGGGCGCCATACGCAGAGGCTTGGCGCACTGCATGGCAAAGGTGGACGCCCAGTCGCCGTTGGAAGCATCCTTCGGGGTTTCCACTGCAACGGGCGGGATATCGCCCTCGGGCAGCACGCCTGCCGCCACTGCCTTATGGTAAGCTGCCTCGACCACGCGGGTCGCCTCGGCACGCGCAAATTCATATGCGTTCATCTGTTCACTCTCCGTTTATTTTTCTCAAACCTGTGACGGCTGGGTGGATACCACCATTTCAAAATGGTGTTCGCCCATCAGCGAATGATCCACTTCCACCGTATAATCAATCACCAGTTCGCCGCCGTTTTCCCCCACGGTGTTACGCACACGCGAAGTGTGGGTGGAAACCGTCATTTCCGCGCCGATCGGTGTCTGATACAATCCGACATGCCGCTCATCCTCGGCAAACAGCATGTGCGAAGGGTATGTGCCCGTGCGGATGAGCGCAACCGTTTTGCCGTCCAGCTTGACCGTGGTTTTGGTGCCTTCCAGTCCGGTCAGCTCACTCTCCTCATAGGCGATGTAGTATTTCCCGCCGCGCTCATACAGCGTCGCTGCGGTTACCAAGTCGATCCGCTCCTCATCGCAGTCAGCAAACTGCTGTTTGGAGGAAATCGACAGCCAAACATCCTTTTTCATTTTCGTTCTCCGTCCGTGCCTGTGTCAATAGCTTGAAATATCCACCAGCCCTGCGCCCACGTCGATCTGTTCCTGCAAAAACAGGCCGGCCAGCTGGTCAAACCCGTCCGGATCGTCCGAGACGAAATACCGGGTTTCCCCTTGTCCGCCCGCAGGGTCAAACTGGGTCGAGGCAAGGTTCGCCGCCTCCGCACCTGAGTCAATCAGCGTCACATCCGGGCCCATAAAGTCCCCAATGACGCCTTCCAGCAGCGGATAATGCGTGCAACCCAGAATCAGCGTGTCCACGCCCGCCTCTTTGAGCGGCGTGAGATACTCCGCCACCACGGTTTCAATGACCACATCCCCGCGCTGCACACGGCCGTTTTCGACCAGCGGCACAAACAGCGGACAGGGCTGGGTATACAGCGTCAGGCTGCCATCCGCATGGTGCAGGTAGCGCTCGTACGCGCCCGACCGCACGGTGGCGGCCGTGCCGATCACGCCGACCTTGCCGTTCTGCGTCATCGTCATCGCACGGCGGCAGGCCGGCTCAACTGTGCCGATGATGGGGATGTCGTTCTCATGGCTGAGCAGGTCGAGCGCGACCGACGACACCGTATTGCACGCGATGATGATCGCCTTGAGGTCGAACTGCCGCAGAAATGCAACGTCCTGCCTTGCATATTTAATGATGGTATCCCGTCCGCGCGTACCATACGGCACGCGGCCGGTATCCCCGAAATAGATGATGTTTTCCTGCGGCATCAGCGCGTGCAGCCGTCGCACAGCCGTCAACCCGCCCAGACCGGAATCGAATACGCCGATTGCACGGTTATCCATGATGCTCCTCCAGCGCCAGCTCGATCAGCCGGTCGAGCAGTTCCGGATAGCGGATGCCCTCATAGTCAAACAGCTTGGGGTACATGCTGATCGAAGTAAAGCCCGGGATAGAGTTGAGTTCGTTGAACACAACCTCACCGTCCTTATGGGTCACAAAGAAGTCCACGCGGGACAGGCCGCGGCAACCCAGCGCCGTATAGACGCGCAGCGCATTCTGCCGCACGGTTTCAATCTGACGTTCGGTGATGTGCGCCGGGATGTACAGTTTGGAGCTTTCATCCTTATATTTGGCGTCAAAGGTGTAAAACTCCTGCGTCGGCGCGATCTCGCCCACCGTGGACGCGATCGGACGCTGGTTGCCGAGCACCGCGCACTCGACCTCGTGCCCGTCGATGAATTCCTCTACCAGCACCTTGCTGTCCAGCTTGAACGCCTCGGTCAGCCCTGCGGCAAGCTCCAGCATATCGCCCGCCTTGGCAACGCCGACCGACGAGCCCTGCGAACAGGGCTTGACGAACACCGGGAACGAACCGAGCGCCTCCGCTGCCGCACGCACCACGCCTTCCGCGCCGCGCTCAAAATCGTGCCGCAGCGCAAGGTAATAGTTTGCCTGCCGCACGCCGGCCGTCTCCACGATCGCCTTGGTGATCGACTTATCCATCGAGTTGGCACTTGCCGCCACGCCGCAGCCCACATATGGGATGCCCGCCAGTTCCAGCAGTCCCTGCATCGTGCCGTCCTCGCCGCCGACGCCGTGCAGCACCGGGAACACACAATCCAGCTGCACGGTTTCGATTTTGCCTTCGTGCAGCAGAAGCAGCCCGTGTACCCCGCGGTCCGGGGAAAGCACGGCCGGGACCTTATCCGCCATGCGCTCCCAAGCGCCGTTTTCGATGCGGTCCGGGTCACAGGTCGGGCAATAGAACCATTTGCCCTCCTGCGTGATGCCGACCGCGTAAATCTCATACTTTTCTTTGTCCAAATTGCGCAGAATGGACGCAGCGGACAGGCACGAAATATCGTGCTCACTTGAAATGCCGCCGAATAATACCGCCAGTTTCATTTTCCTGTTTCGCCCCTTCGCGTAATTGCCTTCTACTCATACAGATAGCATTATACGCTATATGACGCGCAAATACAATGCAGAACCGCGCTCTTTCGCGCACCGTTCCTACAAAATTTACAATTCCTTCACATTATTTTTTGAGATACCCGTTGACGTCCTATATTATATATCATATAATATTATTGCAAACACAAAAAGAGAGGTGGTATCCTATGTCATACCCCATCGCCTCCTCCCTGCTCGACGGGATCGTGCTTGCGGTGGTCGAGCGGGAGAGCACCTACGGCTACCGTATCACCCAAGACGTGCAGAAAGTGCTGGAAATTTCCGAATCGACGCTGTATCCCGTGCTGCGCCGCTTGCAAAAGGACGGCTGCCTGACGACCTACGACGAAGCCTATGCCGGACGCAACCGGCGTTATTACAAAATCACGGAACACGGCCGCGCCCAGCTCCGGCAGCACCGCATTGACTGGCAGAATTACCGGAACGGGATTGACGCGATCTTTTTTGGAGGGGAGAGCCAATGAACAGAAGCGAATACATGGCGGCGCTGCGGCGTGCGCTTTCCGTCCTGCCGGAGGAGGAACGCGCGAATGCCCTGCGCTATTATGAAGAATATTTTGACGATGCCGGGCCGGAAAACGAGGAAAAGGTGATTTCCGACCTCGGCACACCGGAAAAAGTGGCAGCACAAATTCTGGCAGACTACCGGGAAGTAGCTGCCGTGCCGCAGCCGGACGGCACAGCGCCGCAGCCCAAAAAACGCCGCTGGCATGGGATCAATCCATGGCTGCTGCTCGTGCTGGTGCTGCTGGCCATCCCGGTTGGCCTCCCGCTCGTGGGTGTGCTGATCGGCTTGATCGCCACCTTGTTTGGCGTCCTCCTGTCCATTGTGCTGGTGGTGCTGGCATTTGTTGTGGTCGTGCCGCTCTGCCTGCTGGCGGCGGGCGTTGTCCTGTGCGGCATCTCCTTTGTCCTGTGGGGTATGCCGGCCAGCGCAGTGACCACACTTGGCTGCGGGCTTGCCCTGTTCGCACTGGGTATTCTGGTGTCGCTGCTCATGATCAAACTGTGTACGCTGTTTCTGCCGCCGCTGTTCCGCGGTCTGGTGGCACTCATCCGCTGGCCGTTTGACAAGATCCGCGGCCGCACCCGCAAAAACGGAGGTGAAGCGAAATGAAAAAACTGGTTCTCGCCTGCTGCGCGATTCTGGGGCTCGGCGCCTGCATGGCGCTGGGTGGCTGGGCCGCAGGCGGGCAGCTGTACGGTTCGTACTACAACGGCACGCTGCACCCGGTCAGCGAAAGCATCCGCGATGCCTCAGATTTCCTCGGCAGCCGCCTGCGCTACCACGCGTGGTGGGCGGACGGTGCCTGGCACAGCGGCTGGTTTGACGACGGGCTGGATGATTGGATTGACCACACGGTCGATCAAGCGGTCGATGACGCGCTAAACGACTTCGATACGGACTGGGTGGATGACTGGCTGGACACACGGCATCAGGCAATCAACTCGTTTGACCTGCCAAAAGCGTCCCTTGACACGATCCACGACCTTGAACTAACGCTTAAAAGCGGCAAGGGCCGCAATTTCGTGATTGACAACGGCACAGATTATGGGCTGGAAGGCAGCTTTTCCGTTATATCCAGCGAATATGGCAACGGCAAATGGGAACTGGAAGTCGTTGCAAACAGCGACGATGTCACACTCACCCTGCCGGACAGTATCTCCTCCTACGATGACATTGAAATCACCTCCCGACTGGATGCCTCGGTTGACATCGCGATCCCTCTGCACGCATCCAAAATCGATCTGTATGCAGAAAGCGGCTCGATAGATGCCGACCTCCTTTCTGCACCCGAGATGGAGCTGACGGTTTGCGACGGGCTGCTGTACGCCTATCTGAACGGCAAACCGGAAGACTATCACATCGAAGGCAAGACCAACTACGGTCTTGCCACCCTGAACAACGAAGAACTGGTCGGCCCAAGCTCTGGTATTTCGCGTTATGACAACCGTAAATCCGTCCATAATCCCGCAAACGAACTGGAAATCCATGTCACCGGCGGCGGAACTGCGGAACTGTATACCACAGAGTAATGGCACCGCCAGCTTTCCCCCTTGACGAACCCCCCAAAACAACGTATGATAGAAGAAAAGGAGTTTTTACTATGAATGGCAAGAAACTGTACCGCAGTGAATCCGACCGCATGTTATGCGGCGTATGCGCGGGTATTGCCGAGTATTTTGGCCTCGACCCGACGCTTATCCGCCTTGCCTGGGCCTTTCTCTGCTGCTTCGGCGGCACGGGCATTTTAGCCTATATCCTGGCCGCCATCATCATCCCGACGCAGAGTACCGTCCAGTAAAACCCCTCCCCAACGAGAGGATGTGCCCTTTATGAGCGAAAACCAGCAGCCGCTGACCGATGAACAGACCAAACTGCAAGCCGAATCCACGCCAAACATTCCGGAGGCGGAAGATACGTCCCTGCCTGCCGAAACGGACGGCCAGATTTTAACCGATGCAGAGGAAGAAGTGCCGGAAGAGGACGAGGATATCGACCCCGCCGACGTCAGAATCTTTGGTTTGCGGCGCGTGTGCTTCCATTGTACTGCTTTCGGTGTAGCTGGTGGCTATATTTTAACCGGCCTGATCGGCCTTGCCGGCTTTACCGCGCCCAATGCTAACATCTGTGCCGTGATCTGTGGTGCCATCGGTTATTTCATTGGCAAACAGCTGGACAAAAAACGTCAGGCGGCACGCGAAGCCGCGGAAGAAACCCCGGACAACGCAGAATAACCAACAAAAAAGCAGCGGATTGTTCGTCCGCTGCTTTTGTTTTGTGGTATACTGTAAACAGTGCGTGTGATCATTCAACGACAGTAAGGAGAGGGTATTCCATGAAAACCGCCGTTGTTTATTTTTCATTGGGCGGCGCGACGCGGTCGTTTGCCCGTGCGGAGGCCAATGCGCGTGACGCTAAGCTGATCGAAGCCGTCCCCGTCAAAAAGTACAACCCGCTGACCGCCTTTACCCGTGGCTGCCCCGCCGCCATCCGGCAGAAAAGCGTACCGCTGCAGCAGACACCCGACCTGTCCGGTTATGACCGTATCGTGCTGATGGCGCCGGTCTGGGCAGGATTCCCCGCCCCGCCGTTCAACACCTTGGTCAACCTGCTGCCCTCCGGCAAGGAGGTGGAGGTGCTGCTGGTCTCGGCCAGTGGCAGCAGTGACAAAAGCCACGACAAGGTGCGCGCCCTGATCCGCAGCAAGGGCTGCAAGGTCGTCACCCAGCGGGACATCCGCTCGCACCAATGAGCAACTACACCTATATCCTGCGCTGCGCGGATGATACGCTGTACTGCGGCTGGACCAACGACCTGACCGCGCGTCTGGCTGCCCACAACAGCGGAAAAGGGGCGAAATACACCCGCGGGCGCGGCCCGGTCACGCTGGTATACAGCGAAATTTTCCCCACGCAGAGCGAGGCCATGCGGCGGGAAGCCGAGATTAAAAAGTTAAGCCGCGCCCAAAAGCAAGCCTTGATCGACGCGCAGGACAGCGGTGAACGGCTCACGGTTTACGACGCGGACGGACGGGCCTGCGGCGAACGGCCGCGCGCAGTTGTCCACGCGCAAGGGTTATACCACCATGTTTGCCATCTGTGGACGGCCGGCATCCGGGACGGCGTCCCCGGCCTGTGGCTGCAGCAACGCCAGTTTGACCGCCCGCTCTACCCCGGCGGCTTCGACCTGTCCGCCACCGGGCATATCGACCCGGGTGAAACGCCGGAAACCGCCATGCTGCGCGAAGCACGGGAGGAAAACGGGCTTTGCCTTGCACCGGACGCCCTCCTCCCGGCAGGCAGCTACCGCCAGCAGTATGCACGCGGCGAGGACGGCGGCTTTGACGATGAACTTGCCTTTGCCTTCCTCACCCGCATGGACGGTGTGCCGCCCTTTGCCCCCGGCAGCGAGGTTGCGGACATGGTATTCGTCACGCTGTCCGATTTTGCCGCCGCGCACGATACACCGCGTGACCTGCCTGCCCAGCGCATGGACGGCAGCGAACGAATCGTCCCACACGCCAGCCTGTGCTGCCTGCATCCGAGCGAATGGGAGGGCGTGCAACCATATCTTATACAGCAATTTCACGGATAACCATCTTCCATATGCAAAAATGCCGCTGCGCGGTCCTTACTGACCGCGCAGCGGCTGTTTTTATATTGGTTTGTCCCGCGCCTGCCCGTCCGCATCACGGCCGGGTGCGCATAATCGTGAAATGGAACAGGTCGCTGCGCAGATAATCCAGCGAATACAGCAGCGGATTGCCACGCGAATCGTAATGGTATTGCCGGAAACCAAACGCATCGCAGCCCTCCGGCAGCTGCAACAGCGCCCGCAACGGGTCGTCTTGTGGCGGGATGAACAGTTCGGTTAGTGCGCGGCTGATCCGGATGCCATGCACTTTCTCCAAATACGCAAACAGCGACGGCGGGATATGTTCCATGAGCCCCTGTGCATATTTGAGCGGCAGATAGCTCAGGCTGGCCGAAATAATGCCGCAATCGGCATGGCGGATCCGTTGCAGGATAAAGAACGTCTCCTCGTGCGGCGCTTCAAAAAACCGCCTGACATCCGCCGGCACCTCCCCCACCGAACTGGTTACGTTCGAGTCCTTTTCCCGGATGCCCGCGGCCGCAATCATCTTGCTCATGCTTTGCAGCTGGGACAGGTCATTGGCAATACGGCGCGGCTGCTCCAACAAGTAGGTGCCCGAGCCATGCTTGGACATCAGCAAACCGTCGCTGCGCAGCAGGCTCAACGCCTTACGCCAGGTTTCTCGACTGACACCCAATCGCTCCGCCATATGCACTTCGGACGGCAGCTTGCTTCCCGGTTCGAACTCCCCCGCTTGATACAGGGCCAGAAAGGCCTCTTTTGCGCGTAAGGCAGAAGATTTCTCTTGCATATGTGATTCCTCCCACTGTTGCGCGCACGGTCCGGATAAGGCTGTGCTGCTTTTTATTATGTACTATTATATCTATTTTTGCCAAAAGTGCAAGTTTCCACTTGTCCAGATCCCATTTTTACTGTTCACATTCCCCAATTTTCTTTTCAAAAAAACGTCGTTTCACCAAAATTTTACAAGACGTCTTTACAACTTTCCGTGCATATGCTATAAAAGAACCGTAGGTTGTCTATACCACTTAAAGAGGGATGGAAAGAAGAAACTATATGGTATCAGGACAATATGCGGTACTTTTTGTCATTGGCTTTTTCGTATACATCGCACTGATGATACTGATTGCCTACCTGACCAGCAAAAAGGGCACCACACAAGGCGAAGACTATCTGATGGGCGGCCGTAACATCGGCCTGCTGCTTCTGGTCTGCACGGCGGCGGCAACGGCAGTCGGCACCGGCACCTCGGTCGGCGCAACGGCCAACGGCTTCCGCGACGGCTGGCTGGGCGCGGTATATCCGCTGGCCAACGCAATCGGTCTGGTGACAGTTGCATTCTGTTTTTCCCATGTGCGCAAACACAAATTCCGCACGCTTTGCGAAGAACTGCAGTTCTACTATGACGGCAGCCCGTACATGCGCAAATTCATGTCGGTTGTCATCTTTATCGTTTCGATCGTCTGGGTCGGCAGCGCTATCAACGGCGGTGCCAACTATCTGGCTTACCTGATCGGCATGGACATGATCCCGGCCAAAATCATCACGGTTCTTGCATTCGGCGTATATGTATTTGTTGGCGGCTACATGGCCGTTGTCTGGACGGATGCCATTCAGGCAGTGCTGCTGTTCGGCGGCTTTGTCCTCATTGCCATCTTGGCCATCCCTGCGGCGGGCGGCTTTGACAACATCCGCGCGGCCTATGAAGCAGCTGGCAACCCGGGCGCCATGACCGCGTTCGGCCTTGGCTCCAAGGGCGTACTCGGCGTACTGGCAGTAGCCCTTGCTTCCTACTACGGCGCAATGGCAGGCCCGACGGCACACATGCGTGTCTACACACCGCCAAGACCCCGGCCACAGCCCGCAGGGCCATTCTGATCGCGGCGGCAGTCGTCGGCTGCTTCTCGATCCTGCCGGCCATCGTCGGCATGTCCGGCTTTACCATCGCCAGCAACACCGGCGCGGAAAGCGTATTGGCCAACCCGGACTTCACCTTCGCTTACATGGCGACCACCGTATTCCCGCCTGCCATCGGCTTGGTGTGCCTGATCGCCGGCCTGTCCGCCATCATGTCCTCGGCGGATTCGGACGCCATCGCGGGCGTTACCACCTTCCTGACCGACGTATATGCGCTGATCTTCAAAAAGCCGGTTGCAGATGAGGAAATCCCGAAGTACTCCCGTATCATTCTGGTCATCATGCTGGTTGGCGCGTTTGGCATGACCATCTTTGCCAACGATATCATGAGCTACATCAACAACGTCATCGGCTCGTTCACGCCCGGCATGGCGGTTGCGCTGCTGGTCGGCCGCTTCTGGAAGCGCGCCACTTGGCAGGGCGGCATCGCCACCATGGCCAGCGGCATTGTATTCGGTGTAATCTATCTGGTTTACCAGCCGTTCAACGCATGGGTCACCGAGGTCTTCAAGGGTCCGGCGCTCCCGGTCACCATTGTCACTTTCGTTTTCTGCATCGTGGTCAGCCTGCTGACGCCCCCCTCTACCCACACGGAAGAGGAGCGCGTGGCACTGGTTATGGCGGAACGCAATCAGGAAAAGACCGCATCGGTCCGCTAAACAAGTTATCACATGGGTGGTCCGGCAAACGGGCCGCCCATGTCTCTGTTTCCAGGAGGAACTTATGGAACTGTATTTTTTAAGCGTCGGCTACGGCGAAGCCATCGTCCTGCTCGACGGCGGCCATTGTCTGGTGATTGACGGCGGTCCGGGCAGCGACGACCCGGCCTACGACCAGCCGGGCACCATCCGGCTGGCGGACTTTCTGCACCAAAAGGGCGTGCAGCAAATCGACTGCATGATCTGCACCCATCTGCACAACGACCACCTGAGCGGTTTGGTGGAATCGGCCGAGCAATTCCCGGTCGGTGCGTTCTGGATCAACTGCTGGCCCAGAACCAGCGCCGAGCGCGCTATCACCGCCGCGCTGCCCGAACGCCCGGACGACCTGAGCCTGCGGCTGTTCACCACCGGTTTGCAGCATTTTGAAAAACTGCGGCAGGTGCTTGCCGCGCGCGGCATCCCTGTGCAGGAGCGCGCCGCGACCGACGGCTACGAACCCCTGTGGCCGGGCTGTGAGATCCGCCTGTTCGGCATGGACGCACAGCAAATCGAACAACGCCGCGCGGAATACGAAGCATTCTGCCACATGGATGACCCCGCCGCCCAGCGCACTGCAATGCGCGCGTTTGACAAGGTGGAAAACACATGCAGCCTTGCGTGCAGCCTGCAATGCGGCGACTGGCGCGCCATGCTGACCGGCGACCTGTGCAGCGGCTGGGACGAGCGGAGCGCAGCACCGGATTTCCCATCCGCACAAATCCTCAAGCTCACCCACCACGGCCAACGCGACGGAATGCCGCAAAGCTTGGTCGATGCCTGCGACCCACAGGTGTTCCTCATGTGCGCGGACCAAGCGCGCACCTTCACCAGCGCCTGCGATGAAGTGCAGGCACGGGCAGCGCAGTATCTCACCGACCATGATCGGCCGGTACAGGTGTATACCACCGGCCTGCTGGCACAGAACTTCGGCCTGCAAGACGGCAAAGCGCCCTGCGCGCTGTGCTGCTTTGCCGAAGACCCCGCGCGCTGCACCCCATACTACGCAAAGGAGGCGCCTTCCCATGGTACTCTTTGAACAGGACTACTGCTGGACACCGAAAGATGCGCAGCATGATGTCCCCTTCGCCTTTACCTGCCCGGACGGGGCGCAGGAAGTACGGCTGTACTTCACCTTTTCGCCCGGTCGGGAAACCTCGGAGGCAATCTGCCGCCCAGAGGTGGAAAAAGCGCTCACGCGCTACTATGACTGTTATCCACACGAATTGCAGCCCATGCGGGCAGAGCAATTCCTGCCGGTCAAGAACCTGATCACGATTTCGCTTGATAAGGACGGGCAGTATATCGGCAACGCCCACCGCTGGGACACCGATCAGACCCACATCCTGACCACCGAGACCGCATCGCGTGGCTTTACGCCGCCCGACCGGCTGAACGGGCCGTGGGGCGGTATGCTGCATCTGCATGAAATCATTTCTCCGGTGTGCCGCGGCACACTGCGCATCGAAGGGAGGCTGCCTGATGAAGTGGTATCCGGTTGAACTGCATACACACACCGAACACAGTGACGGTGATTTCACCGTATCCGGTCTGGTGGAGGCCGCGCACGCACGCGGCTTTGCCGCCATCGCGCTGACCGACCACAATACCGCTTCCGGCCTGCGGGAGTTTTACCCCGCTTTGGAACGCGAAGGGATGACCGGTGTGGCGGGCATCGAATGGACGACGTATTTCGGGCATATGCTGGTGCTGGGCGAGCAGGGCTACACCGACTGGCGCGGCGTGCAGCCGCCCGAGATCGACCGCGCCATTGCCTCGATTCATAAAAACGGCGGCATTGTCGGCATTGCCCACCCCTTTGCACTGTCCAACCCGGTCAACACGGGCTACCACTGGGAGTTTCAGGTGGCCGATTGGACGGCGGTCGATTATCTGGAAGTCTGGTCGCGCGACGACGCACCACGTAAAATCCAAAGCCTGCGCGCCTTCGCGCTGTGGGAGCAGCTGCTGGATCGCGGCTGCCGCATCACGGCCACCAGTGGCCGCGACTGGCACCGCGAAGACCATTTCGCCTACGCACACACCTATGTCGGCGTCAACGGCGCACTGACACAGGATGCGATTCTGGACGCGGTGCGCGCCGGGCGCGTCTGTCTGGCCGCCGGACCGCTGCTGACCATGCGCGGTACGGATGCCGGCGGCGCCGAATGGGAAATCGGGGATGAGGTTGCCGCCGGCCCGCTCGAAATCGAGCTGACCGTCGATCTGGACACCCTCCCCAATGACTGGGATCGCAGTCAGGTGCAGCCGCAGGAACTGCGGCTGGTGCAAAACGGCCGCGTGCTTGCGGTCTGTCCGGTGCAGTCCCATCAGTGCCTGCACCTGTCTGCAGCACCGGGCTGGCTGCGCGCCGACCTGATCGGCACCTACTACGGTCGTGCCGGACAGCATCTTGCCTTCACCAACCCGCTTTTTATCCGCCAAAGGGGGTAAACAGCATGGATCATCTTATCCTGCTGGGCAAAGTTGCCCTTCGGTTGCTGTTGGCCGTGTGCATTGGCGGCGGAATTGGCTGGGAACGCGCCCGCGCCCACCATCCGGCAGGCGTGCGCACCCACATGTTGGTCACCATCGGCGCCGCCGTGGTCATGCTGCTGGGCAGCCAGACCGCCGGGTGAATTTGTCGGTACCGCCAATTCCGACCCCGCCCGTCTGGGTGCACAGGTCATTTCCGGCATCGGCTTTCTCGGCGCCGGCACCATCATGAAAGAAGGGCGTTCGGTGCGCGGCCTGACAACCGCAGCCACCCTCTGGGTCGCGGCCTGTCTGGGGCTTGCCATCGGTGCCGGACAGTATATCGTGTCGCTTGGCGGCTTTGCGGTCGCCATGTTCGCCCTGCGGCTGTTCAAATTCCCGCGTTTTGAGATTTCCTTCCTGTGCAGCCAACAGGGCGATTGTTTCCACACCATCTGCCGGACGTTGGATTTCGAGGAAGCCAATATCAGCAATTTTTCCAGCCGCGATGTCGATGGGGAACACACCCGCGTGCGGTTTGAACTATATCTCGGGATGCACCGGCGGGACGTATCCACTTCGGACCTTCTGCTCAAGCTGTCCACCATTCCAAACGTCTCCTCCATCAACATTGATACGCTGTAAGCCGTTTGGGCGGCACACTTTGGAGCGCATTCTGCCCCATCTTTGCGCACATCACCTTTTCTTCCATTCCCCATGCCGCACAGCGGCAAACATGAGCCGGCGAATCGTCGGCCATGACACAAAACCGGCCCCCATTTGTGAAAGTCATCACAAGTGGGGGCCGGTTTTTCCGTCCCGTTATGGAAAGATCGTTCCCGGATCATCCGGTTATGCCGCATCTACCGGCGCTTTGCGCGCACAGCGCACCAAACCAGTGCGGTCGAGCGCAACCATCAGTGCCGGAATCAGGATTAGCTGCAGGACAATGCCGGGGATTGCCGTCAGCACCGCGCCGCTCAGGAACAGCTGCCAAGTAAACGCCTTTCCGGACATGCCCAGCAGCACGACTTCTGCCGCGCCCCAGACCAGACGACCCAGCACCATCGCCGCCAGCAGCGACCGGTACAGCGCAACAATACATTTCCAGCGCGAACGTGCGTACAACAGGCCGACCGTCAAACCATAGGTCGCCATTTCCAGCGACATCGCAATACCGGTCGGATAAATCGGCGGCATACCGAACAGGAAATAGCGCAAAATCGGCAAAACAAACCCGATCACCGCGCCATACTGCCAGCCGCAAATCAGGCCACAGATCAGCACCGGTATGTGCATGGGCAGCAGCATACTCCCAATCTGCGGAATCTGCCCAGTGAAAAACGGAAGAATCAGCCCCAGCGCGAGAAACAACGCAGCCAAAACCAAATTACGGATGGATTTTTGCATGAAAAAACGCTCCTTGTCCAAAAGTCTTTTCGTGCCGCTTCTTCTGAAGGGCATCGCCTTCATGGCTTTTTCAGGAGGTGCAGGGGGAAAGATGGCTGCCTTCCTGGCAGCCGTTTGGATCTATATGCAAAGCGAATCGGACGATTCGCAGAACAGCGCAGTGGTGTCCATCTGGATCGGATGGCAGGCCAACGGATCGCATTGCGCAAAATAGCGCTCTTCCATTGGGATCCAGACCTGTCGGAACTGCTCAAAATACGCCCCTTCCCGCGCTTGCAGGCGTGCAGCCTGCTCCGCACCGGAACAGGTCAGGAAAACACGAAGGTCATACGCATCAACCAGTTTGGGATGCAAGGCATAACTGCCTTCCACCACCGTGAGCGGGGCGGGCATCACCGTTTGCGGCGCGCCAAGGCGCTGCGCTGCGCAGTCAAACACCCGGCTGGCGACCGCCGCCCCCTCTTGGGCCGGCCGAATCACCTCCGTCAGCAGCCGCTCCAGATCCATGTTCCCAGCGGGTCTTTGCTGCCAATCGGCTGGACGCCTGTCCACCGGCAAATAGTAATGGTCTGTGTGAAATACCCTGCATGGGAATATCGCCTGCATCAGCGCCGCCAACTGCGTTTTCCCGCTGCCGCAGCGGCCATCAATCGCGATCAGCAGCGGCTTTTTTTGCTGCAATGTTTGCTCAATCTGCAAGAGCAGCGGAAAATACGCAGCAAATTCCTGCCGCAGCAGCCGGTAATGTGGATGATAGGCCGCGCGGAACGCGGCACTGTGATGCACCGGTGCGTCGCAAGCCGACGCATGCGCCGCCAGCCACCGGCTCAAGTCAGGCTGCATGTCACCAAGCTGTTCCAGCCGACGGCGCAAATTGTCCCCACTGCCGTGGCATTGCCGCGCGGTCTGCGCGACCAGTTTAGCCAGCACCTGCGCTGCTGCTTCACTGAATGCGCCCGGGCGCAGCGGAAACCGGCACAAACCTCCGCCAATGCGTTCCGGTTCGGCCGGGGATATCACATCCGGCACCGACTTCCACTCCTCGGCAATCCCATGCGCCAACGCCTCGATATCATCCCCCAGATGCTGCGGCCCAAATTCACTCTGGTACAGCAGCTTGACGCAATCCTGTGCCTCCATCCGTGGATACCGTGCAAGATGCGAGCGCAACAGAGCAACGTCCCCGCTCATTCCGCAACCACCTGTGTGAACAGCTGCACCGCGCGGCGCAGATACTCTTCCAGACGACAATCCTCGGTGCCCGCCACATGAATCCCACAAGTGGAGGAAGGGATGAGAATTTTCTCCGCATCCGCGCCGGAAATAGCCGCCGCCATCTGAGGGGAGACCTCCCCCAGAATCCCATTGGCCGCCATAATCCCAATCGGGCCGAGGATCACATCCGCACGCGCAGCCTGGAACACCACCGCATTTTCTCCCGTAGCGCCATGGCTGGCACCCGCTTTCAGCATCGCATTGGTTGCCAATACGTTGGTGCCGACGCCCATCAGATCGCTGTTTTCCGGCAGGACCGGGCGCAGCAGCTTCACCAACTGGCTGCCGATGCCGCCCCCCTGCCCGTCCACTACCAAAACCCGGCAAGTGATATTTTTTTTCATCGTGAAACCCCTTTGTCAATGCCATACAAAAAACGGTGCAATCCAAATGAATGCACCGTTTTTGACACAGTATTCCGTCTCTTTTTCCGCAGCCAATACTCGCTGTCAGCGGCTCAGCGCCCCAAGCGCAATATTAACGCCCAGACACACGGCCGCCGCGACCGCGCAGATCACCGCACTTCGGCGGCACGCCTTTGCCTTGGGATCAGCCTGCTTGTCCTCCCCCTCGGCACGGCCGCAGATCATTCCATACCGCATCTGCTGAAAAACCGTCAGCGCCGCCAACACCGCAAAAGCGAGCAGCAGCACGCGCTGCACCGTGTCCATATCAGTGGACCAGGTTGAGTACGAGCGCAGCGATGACGAACACCACGCCGACCACCGAGGTCAGACGAGCAAACACCTTGTCGGCCGCCGTCGCCTTACCTGCGCCGAAAAAGGTTTCCGCGCCGCCGGAAATCGCGCCCAAGCCCTGCTGTGCGCCGCTCTGCAGCAGCACCACCACGATCAGGAACAGGCTGGCCACAATCATAATGATTGAAAGTGCAATTTGTGCGGTAGTCATGTTATCGATTCCTCCACTGTTTTTCATTTTATTATCGTGCCGGTTGCGGCACGCTATATTTGCGTACACGATACTATATCACAAAAACGCCGCAGTTTCAAGTATTTTTCACACAAATGGCTGCAAAATATTCTTCAGCGATGCACCCATGCGGTTTGTGTACACCTTGTGGGCCGCCAGATCGACGACCGCAAAATGTACCGATGACCAGCCTTGTTTTCCGCCGGCAAACTGCCGCTCCGCCGTCAGCCCGCGTATTTTTTTCTGGATGGCACGATCCACCGACTGCGTCACCAGAATGAAGGAAACGATCGAAAATCCATGTGTGTCATCCGGCTGTACGAGCGTCTGCTCCACCTGCTTGGCGTATCCCCACCAATCCGCGAGCGCCGTTTCGGTCAAAACCGGCTCTGCAAACAGCAGGCGGTATTCGTGCGCATGGCTCGACAGGCCAACCGGCATCATCCCGAGCAGTTTCTTCTCGGTTGTGACATCATACCGGCTGAGGAGCGCCGCCACCCGTCCGGCCACTTCGGTGCTCTTCGTGGAAACGAACGCTTTGTCCAGCCCCTGCGCCAAGCGATCCCGCAGGGCTACAAATTGGGATGAAAAATCCATTTTCCGCCTCCCGCTTACAGATCTGCCGGATATTCGCCCTGACGGGTCATCTCGGCAATGGCCGCGCATACGGTCGGCTTATCCTCCCGATAGGTCACACCGAACCAGCGCGCCGTCGTTGTCAGCACCTTGGCGGTCGCGCGTCCGGCCTGAATCAGCTCATCGACCGCAAACGGCAAATAATACTCGCCCTTCATGGGGTTCTTCGGCAACTTTTCCGCAAAGAAGCGACGCAATCCATCTTCCAGCGACGGCAGGAAGGACGGCGTAAAGCCCCACAAATTGAGCGACACCGGTGTGCCCGCCGGGATTTCCCCGGCCGGCTCGTCGCCATCCGCCGCATAGACGATGCGGCCATCCGGCGTGCGGGAAATCGCGGTGCGCTCGACGATGCCGGTCAGCAAACCGTTTTCATCCGCCGTACAGACACCGCGCGACACCGTGCCGTTTTCGGTCAGCGTATTTTCCACCTGATAACCAACCATACAATAACGGTACTTTTCATCGTCCTGCGCCACCGACAGGAAATCATACATCTTGCAGAAGGCATCCGCGCCGTAAAAATCATCCGCATTGATGACTGCAATCGGCGCGCCCGCGGTCAGCTCACTGGCGCACCAGACGGCATGGGCCGTACCGAGCGGTTTTTCGCGTCCCTCGGGCGCATGCAGACCTTCGGGCAGCTTGTCCAGCGTCTGATACGCATAATCCACCTGCATAAAGCGGCGTGCCTTTTTACCGATCGCGTTCTCGAACGCCTCGTGCAGTTCAGGCCGGATAATGAACACAACCCGCTCAAAACCCGCGCGATGCGCGTCATAAATCGAATAATCCAGAATGATCTGTCCGTTTGGGCCGACCGGGTCGATCTGCTTGAGTCCGCCGTAACGCGAGCCCATGCCCGCAGCCATAATCACCAAAACCGGCTTTGCCATTGCGCACTTCTCCTTTTCAGCGGCGGCCATGCCGCCGAATACAGTTTTATCCAATCTTGCATCCCGCAAAACAGGCGTTTTTCCATGTTTAATCTTCCAGCCCGTCTGGAATACTTCATTATTATACAAGACCATATCATAAAACACAAGATGTTTGCGGCCCACGCGCTCTTTTTTGTCG
>CALWEB010000106.1 GCA_944376955.1 uncultured Agathobaculum sp.
GTCGCGGTCAACAAGGCGGATTCCGCCCCGATCTTCGACGTTGCTGACTACGGCATCTGCGGCGACCTGTTCAAGGTTGTTCCGATGATGATCGACGCCATCAAGGCAGCGCAGGCTTCCAAGTAAAAAGCCTCTTCCTCCCACTGATCCCTCGGGCAGCGCTGATTGTACCTCCTATTCTCCGCCACGGGCCGGAGCATCCCGCGGTGTTGTGGTTCGCTGAAAGCCACAGCGGACCCGGGCGCTGTTCTCCTTCCCGTTCAGTGTGGGTTTTCCATAAAAGCCGCAGGGCATTTGCCTTGCGGCTTTTGTCTGCATCAAAAAAACCGGCTGACGCATCGTCAGCCGGTTTTTTCGGTCAGTAGGGCGTCTTGCCCTGCCCTTGCTTTTTGTTCGCCGGTAGTCGGTTAGCCCTGTACCGCGATAACCTCTACTTCTACCTTGGCGCCCATCGGCAGCGCCGCAACCTGCACGCAGGAGCGCGCCGGTGCGCCTTCGGGGAAATACTTGCCGTAAACGGCGTTGAACGCGGCAAAGTCGTTCATATCCGCCAAGAAGCAGGTAGTCTTGATGACGCGGTCAAACGAAACGCCGCCCTCTGCCAACACACAGTGTAGGTTCTTCATGACCTGCTCGGTCTGCTCCTCGATGGTGGTCGCCTCGATCTTGCCGGTGTTCGGGTTGATCGGGATCTGGCCGGAGGTGAAAATCATTTTGTTGGCGACAACCGCCTGGGAATACGGGCCAACCGCTGCGGGTGCGAGATCGGTATGCAGAACTTCTTTTACAGACATGGGAATACTCCTTTATAATAATAAATTACTTTTTGCCGCCCTTGACTTTTTTCAGGCGCTCGGTGTTGGACAGGATCTTCTTGCGGATGCGCACGCTCTTGGGCGTGATTTCGAGCAGTTCATCGTCCGAAATGAACTCGAGCGCGGCTTCGATCGACATCTGGCGCGGCGGGATCAGGCGCAGTGCATCGTCCGAACCGGCAGCACGCATGTTGGTCAGCTGCTTTTTCTTGCAGACATTGACCGCCATATCATCCCCGCGCGGGTTCTCACCAATGACCATGCCCTCATACACCTGCGTGCCCGGTCCAATGAACAGCGGGCCGCGCTCCTGCGCGTTGAACAGGCCATAGCCGACCGCTTCGCCCGTCTCAAACGCAATCAGCGAGCCGGTGGTGCGCTTCTGGATCTCGCCCTTGTACGGCTGATAGCTATGGAAGACCGAGGACAGCACGCCCTCTCCCTTGGTGTCGGTCAAAAACTCGGTGCGGTAGCCGAACAGGCCGCGTGCCGGGATCAGGAACTCCAGACGCATACGATCCGAACCCTTGGGGTTCATCGAAACCAGCTCGCCCTTGCGGCTGCCCATTTTCTCCATCACCGCGCCGACTGCGTCCTGCGGCACGTCCGCGATCATACGCTCGATTGGCTCACACTTGACGCCGTCAATCTCCTTGAACAACGCCTTGGGCGCGCCGACCTGGAACTCATACCCCTCGCGGCGCAGGTTTTCGATCAGGATGGACAGGTGCATCTCGCCGCGGCCGCACACGCGGAACGCGTCGGTCGTGTCGGTTTCGTTGACACGCAGGGAAACATCCTTCAAAAGCTCGCGGAACAGGCGCTCACGCAGGTGGCGCGAGGTGACGAACTTGCCTTCCTTGCCGGCAAACGGCGAGTCGTTGACCGAGAAGGTCATCTCGACCGTCGGCTCGGAGATCTTGACGAAGGGCAGCGGCTCGACATGCTCCGGATCGCACAGTGTTTCACCAATGGTGACGTTTTCAATGCCCGAGAAGCAGACGATCTCGCCCGCCTTGGCTTCGTCCACCGGCTTGCGGTCCAGTTCTTCAATCGTGTAGAGCGTGACGACCTTGGCATTATACGGCTGGGTCGCGCCGTGATAGTCGCAAACCGTCACCTGCTGGCCCACCTTCATCGAGCCACGCTCGATGCGGCCGATGCCGATACGGCCAACGTACTCGTTGTAGTCAATCGAGGAAACCAGCATCTGGGTCGGTCCCTCGGTATCGACCTGCGGGGCCGGAATGTGTTCCAGGATCTGCTCAAACAGCGGGGTCAGGTCGGTGCCCTCAGTGTTCGGGGACATGGACGCAGTGCCCGCACGGCCCGAGCAGTAAACGATCGGGCTGTCCAGCTGCTCGTCGGATGCGTCGAGGTTCAGAAGCAGCTCGAGCACCTCGTCCCCGATCTCGCCCAGACGGGCGTCCGGACGGTCGATCTTGTTGATCGCAATGATGATCTTGTGGCCAAACTCCAGCGCCTTCTGGAGGACGAAACGGGTCTGGGGCATCGGGCCTTCCGCTGCGTCAACCAGCAGCACCACGCCGTCCACCATCTTGAGGATACGCTCAACCTCACCGGAAAAGTCCGCGTGACCCGGGGTATCGACAATATTGATCTTGACGCCCTTGTAATGTACCGAAGTGTTCTTTGCCAGAATGGTGATGCCGCGCTCACGCTCAATGTCGCCCGAGTCCATGACGCGCTCCTCTACCACCTGATTTTCGCGGAATGCGCCCGCCTGCTTGAGCATCTGGTCAACCAGCGTAGTCTTGCCGTGGTCAACGTGTGCGATGATGGCGATGTTGCGCAAATCGTTACGGACCATATCTATTCCTCCATCTGCGGATAATTTTCGTGCAGATATTATTATACCCGCTTTTTAGTAGGTTTTCCACCTGTGTTATCATCAAAATTCGCGCAAAATACGCGCGCAAAACTGGCAATTTTTGCGCTTTTGCGTCTATATGAATGGATTTCCGGTGAAGCGTTGTTGCGCCTGCAGCATAGCCGGTCAGACACGAATTTTACCATCTTGCTCTGGAAAAGCAGCGCCGCCTGTGCTATAATAGTTTCGCAATACAGAACAGAGATCGAGGAAAGCCACATGAAAGGAATTATTCTTGCCGCGGGAAAAGGTTCGCGCCTGTACCCGATGACGCGGCCGGTGTGCAAACCGCTGCTGCCGGTATACGACAAGCCGATGATTTACTATCCGCTGGCGGTGCTGCTGCAGGCGGGTATCCGTGACATTCTCATCATCATCCCGCCCGGAGAGGAAGGCCCGTTTTACCGTCTTCTCGGCTCGGGCGGCCGTTTCGGTGTGCATATCACCTATGAAGTGCAGGAAGTGGCGCGCGGCATCGCGGATGCGCTGCTGATCGGCGAGCAGTACATCGGTGAGGACGACGTCTGCCTCGTGCTGGGCGACAATATTTTCTATTCCCCGGACTTTGAAAACTATCTGCAGCAGGCGATCCGCTTAGGGCAGGGCGCCTGTGTGTTTGGCTACCATGTCGATGACCCGCGGGCATTCGGCGTGGTCGAATTTGACGCAGAAGGGCGCGCGGTTTCCATCGAGGAAAAGCCGCGCCACCCCAAGTCCAATTACATCGTCCCCGGCCTGTATTTTTATGACAATACGGTCATGGAGATCGCGCACAACCTCAAGCCCTCCGCCCGCGGCGAGCTGGAGATTACCGATGTCAATCTGGAATATCTGCGGCGCGGCGCGCTGCATGTGGTCAAACTGGATCAGGATTTTGTCTGGCTGGACGCCGGCACGGCGGACAACCTGCTCGATTCCGCGCAGGAGGTCAAACGTGTGCAGGACGAAACCGGCCGGTACATCGCCTGTCTGGAGGAAATCGCTTACCAGCGTGGCTACATCAGTCGCCAGACACTGCAGCGCCATGCGTCCGATCTGGCCAAGACACTGTATGGCCAGTACCTGCAATGCCTATAAAGGAGTCTTAAATCCATGTCAGTTTATACGGAAACCAAAACCTACCACACCCGCGCCCATATGGGCATGATTGACGTGACGGATGACTTCCGCGCGGCGGTCAAAAATGCCTGCCGTAACACGGGGATGAAGTCCGGCATTATCACCGGCTTTACAACCGGCGGCGTGGCGGGACTCACCACGCTGGAATTTGAACCGGGCATGGTCCATCACGACCTCAAGGCTGCGATGGACGTCTTCTCCCCTTATACAGACGAAACCGGCCGTGTCATCCATTACCACCACCACGACACTTGGCACGACGATAACGGCTCGTCCCACATCAAGGCGGCGCTGCTCAGCCCGTTCATTGTTATCCCGTTTGTCGAAGGGGAAATCACCATCGGCCCGTGGCAAAACCTGACGCTGGTGGAATGCGACACACGCGACCGCACACGCGACATCGTCTTTCAGGTGATGGGCGAATAAAACAATCAAAAACGCAAAAGAGGACGGAAAACCGTCCTCTTTTTTTCATCAAACGCCCTCTTTTGCCTTGACCGCCTGCAAATACTGCCACAGCAGCCAGACAATCACCGCCTGTACCACAATCTGCATGACAATCGAGAGCAACGGGGAGAAGCTCTCCAAAATCTTGTACGCAAAGCCGGCGATCAGCGCCAGCCAGAAGCACCAGCGAATGCGTCCCGTGGGGTAATCATAGCCACGCGGCAGGATCAGTTCGTCCAGCGCGGAAAAGAAATGATAGTCGGATACCAGCATGACGAGCAACCCCGCCACCGTCACCAGCAGCAGCAGAACGCCCAGCACCGAACCAATCGCCAGCAGCGCCAGAATCAGGCTGCCGAAGGTCAGCGCAAGGCCAACAACCATCCAGCGCCATGCGCGTCCCATGCCGTCCGACACTTCACGCATCGCGTACAGCTCGTACAGCTCCACAATACCCAGCACCAGCGCCAGAATGCCCGCCACGGTGTTTTGAAACGGCAGCAGCACCAGAGTGAGCAGCTTCATCAGCCAGTAAACCCACAGGTTGTGGTAAATCGGCAGCGGCGGCAACCCTTCCAGATTTTCCATGTTCTCATTCATCTCGATCCCTCCTTTGATGCGTCCATGATATCAAACCGCAACCTGCTTTGCAACAAAAATCCGGTAAAGTCTTCCCGGTTGTGGGCAGCAAAAAAGGCTTCGGAACCCATCGTTCCGAAGCCCTTTCTCTGCTTTGCAGAAAATTAGTTCTGGTGCTCTTCGATATACTTGACGATATCACCGATGGTGCTCATCTGGGTTGCCTCTTCGTCGGAGATCGTCACGCCGAAGTTCTCCTCGAGGTCCATCATCAGCTCAACAACGTCCAGAGAGTCCGCGTTCAGGTCTTCCTTTACCTTGGTATCCATGGTCATGGTGGAAGCGTCGGCGTCGAACTTGTCAGCCAGAATTTCGCATACCTTTTCAAACATGGGAATTACACTCCTTCATTTTCATCTTGATTTATTTGTCTGAAAATCCCGATCTTGCGGAACTTTTCATACCGTTTTTGCAGCATCGTATCCATATCCGGCTCCGCTGCCAGCTCGGCAAGCTGGTCGCGCAGCGCGCGCCCCACATTGCGGATGAGCTGGGCATTTGTCTGCCCCTCGGGTACGATGCCCTCAATCATGCCGAAATTGTACAGGTCCTGCGCGGTGATGCGCAGGGTGTCCGCGGCCTCGGCCTCACGCGAAGGGTCCTTCCACAGGATGGACGCGCAGCCGCGCGGCGAAATGACCGAATACAGCGCATTTTCCAGCATCAGCACGCGGTCGGCCACAGCCAGCGCCAGCGCGCCGCCCGAACCGCCTTCGCCCGTCACGATTGAAATGACCGGCGTGCGCAGCTCGATAAACTCATACAGGCAGCGGGCAATCGCCTCGCCCTGTCCGCGCTCCTCGGCACCCACGCCCGGGAACGCGCCGGTCGTATCGACCAGATTGATCACAGGGCGGTGGAACTTTTCGGCCTGATGCGCCAAGCGCAGCGCTTTACGATACCCTTCCGGGTTGGCCATGCCGAAATTGGCGGCCATTTTCTCCTCGGTCGTCTTGCCCTTGCGGTGTCCGATCACCGTCACCGGCATCCCAT
>CALWEB010000107.1 GCA_944376955.1 uncultured Agathobaculum sp.
GTCTCGGTCGCGCGAGGATGCACGGTCGCCTTGCCGATGCCCAGCCCCTCCGCATCGACGTAGTATTCCTTGATATAGCGGTCGGCGATCACGTCGTAGGTCACGCCTTCTTCATTCGCTTTATTGATGACCTTGTCGTCGATGTCGGTGAAGTTCTGCACGAACTGCACCTTGTAGCCGCGGTACTCAAAATAGCGGCGCAGCAGGTCAAACACGATGAACGGGCGCGCGTTGCCGACGTGGAAATAGTTGTACACGGTCGGGCCGCAGGAATACATTTTGACCTCGCCCGGGGTGATCGGGACGAACTCCTCCTTCTGGCGGGTCAGGGTATTGAATAGTTTCATATGGTTTCTCTCCTTATTGGGATGAATTTACAAAAAATACAGCCGCCTCTTTTATTCAAAGAGGCGGCACTCATGTCGCGGTTCCACTCCTGTTTGTCACTCGGATGCAGGATAACGGGTGCGTCCCGCGGGGCGTTTGACCCCGATGCTCGGCGGGCGCACTTCACCGTGCCGCGCGCAAGACCCTTGCAGCCAAGGGGCCTCTCTCTTGAGCGCACCGGAAAACGGTTACTTTTCCCGCGTCTTTGCATATGTTTCCTATATACACTGCCAGTATAACAACAATCTGTGCAAAAGTCAAGCTGCCGCCCTGCCCACCT
This sequence comes from uncultured Agathobaculum sp., assembly GCA_944376955.1. GTDB lineage: Bacteria > Bacillota > Clostridia > Oscillospirales > Butyricicoccaceae > Agathobaculum. The sequence goes on from CALWEB010000107.1 coordinate 668, forward strand.
GTTATCTCTCAACACTTTGCAGACGATATGTATAGTATATGACATTTTACGTTTGACAACCACAAAAGGAAGGAAGAGATTTGATGACAATCGGAGGTTTTCAAAGCAACTGGTTTAATGTCACGGAGCATACGCTGGAAAACGGCAGCAAACTGCCGATGGCAACGCTCAAGGACGAGTATAAAGACGATTTTGCAGCCTTTACGCAAAATAGGCTGGAACAGCTGGAGCAGCGCGAGCCGTCCGCTGGTCTGGATGCCTTGACCGACGAGCAGCTGAAAGCACTGAGCGAAAAATACGACACGGACGACATGACCTATGACGAATACCAATCTTTTTTGAGCGACCTCGTCGATATGGGCGCACTGACCGAGACCGACCGCTGGCTGGCGGGCGGCACGGAAGATGGCAAGATGATGCGGCCTGTCATCCCTGCCATGTTTGCATCCGTTCGCGATGCCTCCAAAGATACGCTTTCGATGTCGCAGCTTTCCTACGATTTCCCGGTTGGCATGGATTCGGTGGATATCACAGAGTGGGTCAAATACCGCGCTACCTCCGACACGGCCTATTACTTCTCCGGCAAGCGCTATGATCTCGACATAAACGAACTCAATCAAACCATGGCGGACATTCTGGACGCCATGAACCGGGTCAGCTGAAAAAATAACGCCCGATGGAAGCCAACTTCCATCGGGCGTTTTTGTGCGTTATGCGGTCTGCGCATATTTGCCAACCAGCGTTTCCGCCATGTCGAGCGGCGTTTCGCCCTTGTTCAGTCGCAGCGACAGGTACGGCGTGCTGCCCGCGTTCAGCAGCAGCCGCCCGCGGAACGATTCGTCCCCACACAGGGCGGACAGGCGCGCAAAGTCGGTCTGCGCAAAGGTCAGCAGCAGGCGTCCGTCCTGCTCCTTGATCTCCGCAATGCCCTGTTCGCTTGCGCGGCTGCGCAGCAGCGCGATATCCAGCAGCGCCACCGCCTCCTTGGGCGGCTCGCCAAAGCGGTCGATCAGCTCGTCGAGCATGTCGCTGCGCTGCTCCTCCGTACGGATGAGCGCGATACGGCGGTACAAATCGACGCGCTGGCCTGCGTCCGGCACATAATCCGACGGCAGATTGGCCGACAGCAATAGCTCGGCTGCGCAGTCCACGCGTGGCTTGGGGGTCTCGCCCTTTTCCTCCTGCACCGCTTCCTCCAGCAGCTTGAGGTACAGGTCATAGCCCACACTCATCATGTGGCCGGACTGCTCGGGGCCTAAAACGTTGCCCGCGCCGCGGATCTCAAGGTCGCGCATGGCGATCTTGAAGCCAGAGCCGAAGGCCGCGAACTCGCGGATGGCGGAGAGCCGCTTCTGCGCAATTTCGCTCAGCGCCTTGCCGCGCCGGTAACACAGGTAGGCGTAGGCATGGCGGCTCGACCGGCCAACACGCCCACGGATCTGGTGCAGCTGGGCAAGGCCCATGTTGTCCGCGTCCTCGATGATCAGCGTGTTCGCGTTCGGGATGTCGATGCCGGTCTCGATGATGGTCGTGCAGACCAGAATATCGGTCTCGCCGTCCGCCATGGCGTTCATCGCTGCGGCGATTTCCTTTTGTGGCATTTTGCCGTGTACAATGCCGATGCGTGCATCCGGCAGCCGCTGCTGCAACAGATTCGCGCACCGCGCAATGGATTCCACGCGGTTGTGCAGGTAGTACACCTGTCCGCCGCGGGCTAGTTCGCGCCGGATGGCGTCAAGCAGTACGCCGTCGTTCTGTTCGAGTACGAAGGTCTGCACCGGATGGCGGTCGAGCGGCGGCTCCTCGATGGACGACATGTCCCGGATGCCGGACAGCGCCATGTTAAGCGTGCGTGGGATGGGCGTGGCCGACAGTGTCAGCACGTCCACCGTTTTGGAAAGCTCCTTGAGCGTCTCCTTATGGCTGACGCCGAAGCGCTGCTCCTCGTCCACAACCAGCAAACCGAGGTCTTTGAATTTGATCTTCTTGTTAAACAGCTTGTGCGTGCCGATCACAATATCAACCGAGCCTGCTTCCAGCTTTTTGAGCAGCTGGGTCTGTTCCGAGCCGGTTTTATAGCGCGTGAGCAGCTCAATCGTGACCGGGTGTCCCTGAAAGCGCTGCAAGGCGGTCAGATAATGCTGGCGCGCGAGCACGGTCGTTGGCACGAGGATAGCGGCCTGCTTGCCAGCCAGCACACACTTCATCACCGCGCGCAGCGCAACCTCGGTTTTGCCGAAGCCCACGTCGCCGCACAGCAGGCGATCCATCGGCCGGTCGGACTCCATGTCCATCTTGATCTCCGCGATGCAGCGCAGCTGGTCGTCAGTCTCCTCGTAGGGGAAGGCTTCCTCAAACTCGCGCTGCCACGCATCGTCCTGCGGGAAGGCAAAACCCTTGACTTTGGCGCGCTCGGCGTACAACTTGATCAGCCCTTCGGCCAGTTCCTTGGCCGCCGCCTTGGCACGCGCCTTGGAGCGCGACCAGTCCGCGCCGCCGAGCTTGTTCAGCCGCACCTTTTCCGGCTCACCGCCGCCGATGTATTTGCTGATAAGGTCGAGGCTGGTCGCAGGCACATACAGGAAATCCGTACCCGCGAAAGCGATTTTAATGAAATCACGCTCCGCGCCGTCCACCGTCATGCGTTCCATGCCGACAAAACGACCGATGCCGTGGTGCTCGTGCACCACCAGATCGCCCGGTGTCAGGTCCGTGAAGGACTTGACGCGGTCACGGTTGGACTTTTTGACCTGCGTTTTTTTGCGCCGCGCGAGCACCTGTCCCTCGGTGATGACCACCAGACCGAGGTCGGGGTACTCAAAGCCAGCGGACAGCGTGCCCTCCATGACGCACACCTGCCCGCCCTTGGGCAGCAGGTCGCTGACCACGGCGGTCAGCCCAGCCTCGGTCAGCGCGTCGCACATGTTGCGGCACCGCAGCTGGCTGCCGCACAGCACGGCCACCGCGCGCCCCTGCTGCGTGTATCCCCGGATGTCGGCCGCCGCCATGTCCAGATTGCCGCCGTAGGCGTTCATCTGATTGGCGACAAAGTTCTCCAAGTGCTGCGGGACGAGTTCGGGGATGTTGTTCAGAAAGCTGTCCAGCCGCAGGATGGTGTGCTTTGTTCCGCAGAGCGCCGCAAAGTCAAGCGCATAGCCGTCTAGCCCGGGCGCCATCTCGCCGCGCTCGAGCAGTGCAGTCACGTCATCCGCAATGCGGGAAGCAAAGTCGCGCGCGGCGTCGCGCAGGCGCGGCGTGTCCTCAATCAGCACGATCGCATGTTCCGGCAGGTAGTCGAGCGCAGTCGCCATCTCCGGATAGACGAGCGGCAGGTATTTGTCCGCCGCAGGCAGCGCGCCGGTTTCCTCCAGCCGCTCGGCGTCGCGCTCGATGTGCGCGGCAAGGTCGGGATGCTTCTTCTTGCGGGTACTCAGCAGGCCGCGTACGGCCTTTGCCAGCCCCTTTGCGCCCCCCGGCGCAAGATGCGGCAGCGTCTCCATGCACGGCAGGCAGCGCAGCGTTTCGGCTGTCTCCAGCCTCCGCTGGCTACCGACGTCAAAGGTCGCGATCGAGTCGATCTCATCATCCCAGAACTCGACACGATACGGGTTGGCCGCCTGCGGCGGGAACACGTCCAGAATGCCACCACGCACCGAGAACTGTCCCATGCCCTCGACCTGCACGCAGCGCTCATAGCCTGCGCGGGTCAGCTGCTGGGTGAGTGTTTCGAACGGCACCGTCTGCCCGACGGCGAGTTCCACGACCGCGCTTCGCAGCGCGTCGGGCGGTAGTGTGCGCTGCACCGCCGCCTGCACGGACATAACCGAAAATGCCGCATCCGGCAGCGCATCCAGCACGGCAAGCCGCTTCTGCTCATAGCCGCGCGACACACCCACCACATCGGCCATGACCAGCTCACGCGCGGGCAGCGTGAGCACGTCGCGCTCGGCAAAGCCGTGCAAGTCGAGCGCGAACCGCGCCGCGGCCGTGTCGTCATCCGTCAGCACGCATACCGGGCGGCCGATGTCCAGTCCAAGCGCCGCCGCGAGGTGGGCTTTGTGGATGGCGGACAGGCCAACCGCCAACACGGGTGTTTTACCCTGCTGGATGGCTTCTTTTAACGATTTGTATTCATTTAGATAAGTTATACTTTTAGTAATTTCCGTCATGCCCGGCTGTAACCCTCCTTCGGAGACGCCAAAAGGGCAGATTTTGCAATCTGCCCTGATGTCGATCGGAAATACGTTTCCAATCGAGTATGTTGTATCAAAAAAAACGGGCGAAGCTCGATTTTTTGATGCCGCTCACAGAGCGGCTAAACGATGCGCGCTGCGGCGCGGAGAAATCTTACAAACTGAGGGCAGATTTTGCAATCTGCCCTCATTGTATGCGTATGTTCAGAACTTAATGCGCGTGTTCGTCATGCTCGTGGTGGCAAGCCGCGCAGTCCATATCGCAGCCGAGGATCTCGGTCGGGTCCTTGCCCATGCGCTTGTAATAGTCCGCGATGGCGGAGCGCAGTGCCTCCTCTGCCAGCACCGAGCAGTGCATCTTGACCGGCGGCAGGCCGTCCAGCGCCTCAGCAACCGCCTTGTTGGTCAGCTTGAGCGCCTCTTCGAGGCTCTTGCCCTTGACCATCTCGGTCGCCATCGAGCTGGTCGCGATAGCCGCGCCGCAGCCGAAGGTCTTGAACTTGACGTCCTCGATGATGCCGTCGTCCGACACCTTGAGGTAAATCTTCATAATATCGCCGCACTTGGCGTTGCCGACCTCACCAACACCGTTGGCATCTTCAATCTCGCCCACGTTGCGGGGATGGGTGAAGTGGTCGAGTACCTTTTCGCTGTATTGCATCGTTAATTACTCCCTTAACAAAAATCTCAGACATGTGCAGACGCCGCAGCGTCTGCATGAAATTCTCCGTCAAAGTCCCGCTTTGCCGGACTTTGACACTGCTGCCCGCGCCGTAGCGGCGCGGCCTTGGCCGCTGTGCGGCCGAGAGGGGGTTATCGAAAAAAGGTTCTCTCGGAACTTTTTTCGTATCTAAGGGGGATAAAATCCCCCTTAGAGCTTAGTGCGCGTGCAGTTCGCTTGCCGCCGTCAGGTTGGGCTTGCCGTTCTCCCATACCGGGCTCATCGAACGCAGTGTGGAAACCACCTGCGCCACGGTTTCGATGATGTAATCGACATCCTCTTCGGTGTTCTGCTCGCCCAGCGTCAGGCGCAGCGAACCGTGTGCGATCTCGTGCGGCAGGCCGATCGCCATCAGGACATGGGACGGGTCGAGCGAACCGGTCGAGCATGCCGAACCGGTCGAGCCACAAATGCCCATGTTGTCCAGCATCAGGATCAGGCCCTCACCCTCGATTGCCTCGAACACGAACGACGCCGTGCCCGGCAGGCGGTTTTCCGGGTCACCGGTGTAGTGCGTGTAGGGCACCTTGTCCATCACGCCTTTGACCAGCTTATCCGTCAGGCGTTTGACGTAACCCATCTTCTCATCCAGACCCTCAACGGCTTCCTTCATGGCCGCCGCAAGGCCGATGCAGCCCGCGGTGTTCTCGGTTCCCGAGCACAAGCCGCGCTCCTGGCCGCCACCGTATACCAGCGGCTCAAGCGCAATGCCCTTCTTCAGGTACAGCGCGCCTACGCCACGCGGGCCACGGAACTTATGCGCGGACAGCGACAGCATGTCAATACCCATTTCCTGCACGTCGATGTGCATATGGCCCACCGCCTGTACCGCGTCCGTATGGAACTTTGCGCCGACCGAATGCGCCAGCGCCGCGATTTCCTTGAGTGGCTGGATGGTACCGATCTCGTTGTTTGCCGCCATGATGGAGACGAGCGCGGTATCCTCGCTCATCTCCCGCTTGCGCTGCTCGAGATCAACACGGCCAAACTTGTCCACATCCAGATAGGTCACACGGAAGCCCTCTTTC
>CALWEB010000108.1 GCA_944376955.1 uncultured Agathobaculum sp.
GCGGCGCACCCAGCATGTCGATCAACCGTTTTGAGGACGCGTATGCAATCGTGCAGGAGGTTAACTCTCCGCTCGTCGGCATTACGCTCGACCAGTATCACTTCCATGCAATGGCATCCGGCTGGGATGCCTTGGAAAAGGCCGATGGCAAGAAGATTTTCGTATGGCACCTCAACGGCATGGAGAACATGCCCTGCGGCGCTGCATACAACAACGACGAAAAGCGCCTGTGGCCAGGCGAGCCGGGCGACTGCTTGGATCACAAGCGCTACGCCGATACGCTCAAGAAGATCGGCTTTGAGGGCGATGTATGTACGATGGAGGTGTTCCGTCCGGACTATTACAAGCTGTCCAATGAGGAGAACATCAAAAAGGCAGCAGAAGTCACCCGCGCTCATGTCGCAAAATACTGGTAACTGCCATTCCTCACGATTGAAAGCGGAAAGCAGGCGCATCATCATGATGCGCCTGCTTTCGGTTTGCTTGGGAATGTGAAAAAAGGGTATCGGCATAACTACGGACGCTTCAACTCAGCTTGCCATCGCATCGCGTGATCAGCCCAAAGCAGAAAAGGGTTCTTTTACATAAGCAAAATAGTCTTGCATTGTAAAATTAGAGGGCAATCCAACCAAATCAGCATTACCTTGTTCAATCGAATCCTTGTTAATTTTGAGCCATGCTACAAACATTTCCGGGTCGTTTTGACGAATGCCATCTACCCATTTTTTGCCATCTTCTTTTAAAAATGTAAGCCTTTCACCAAAAGACAGATTCATGCTATCGGCTTTCTCAAGGCTGGATTGGAGATGTTGATTCCAACATTCAAATGTTTCCCCCATAATCGTCCACGCTCTTGGGATATCAATGGAGATTTCGTCAGGGACATTCAGTGTGGCCGGACGCTGCTCCTGCGACAATTCCAGCTTGTCATACTGCGCCACATGTCCGGTGGTTTGCGTATCTTGCGTGACTGCCTGCAGACAGATCCCATCAGAAAGTTTGTTGGATGCAGTAAACTTCGTATAAGACTGTATGGCACCTGCATCGTGGTTGTTGACGGTGTTCACCATGGTATGCACATCCTTAGGCTTTTTATTGAAACATGGCAAATGCCCGGTATACTTCGTTCCGGTTGAAATACTCCGTCCGAATCAAACCGGCCTGCCAGGGCTTGTTGGCAACCCGTTCCCGATTATGGTCAATTTGGGAATCCAGTGCATCCAGAAATTTGTCCATAAACGGCTCAAACGAATCCTTTAATACCTGCGACATCTTATCGCTGATACCTGCTTGCTCCATCTCATCCGAAAGGGACTGATACTGCTGGGCAAGGTATTTACCCAAGTCGGCATCGCTGTTCTTGATGTCATAGGTATCCCACTCCGGCTTCTTAATTTGCTCGGAAAGTCCCTTGGCGTAGACGGCGGCAAAGGCCAGATCATCTGTGCTGTATGGAGCCGGATCGCTGGCCGTTTGGGTGGTAAACGCATTCGCCGACGATGCAGCACTTTCCCGCAGTTTGGCTGCCATATAGCCGTCATCCTGCTTCAGCCATTGCTGGCTCGGGTCGGTAAAGTCCGCATAAATGTCGTTTTGTGCAAGATATGCACTATATGTGTCCGCTTTGCTGTCGATCGCGGTCAGAACACTCTCCCTCATCTCCGCAGAGACACCGGACTGTCCCATTTCCTCATAGAACCCGCCGATGTTAGCGGCATAGGAATCCGCCATTTCCTCCTTGGCCTTGGTGTACAGAGTTTCCAGCGTCTGCATTTCCTGTTCCAGTTTATCGCCGGTATACTGCGTCTGGATACGGTTTTGCAAAACCGTATAACGGGAAGCCAGATAATCCGCCTTGGTCTCAAAACTTTCAGCGTTGCCAAAGCGTATGTCCATACGCGCAAAATCTTCCTGCACGCCACGCCAATCGATCTCGTCCCCCAGACCGTTTTCCTCTAGCTGGGCACGAAACGCATCCAAACTCTCCTGACTGACCTGACCCTCCGTCATCAGCTTCACCGGCTTGGAGGGATCCAGTGCAAAGGAGTCCCCAATTTTGACGAAGTCCAGACGGTACTGCTTCATATACTGATTCATAAGGGCATCTTCTTCGGTATACGCTTTCTCCGAAGCCGGGCGAAGATCGGCCGCCAGATCAAGCTTGGCGTTGATTGGTGTCGCTTCCGGCGTTTCCAGCACCTGCAGACGGTTGGGCAGATACGGATAAGCGCCGCTCAGTTCCACACGATCCTGGTTTGCGGATTTGGACTGAGTCCGCGTCTGAGCCTGAGAAAGGGCGGCGGATACAGCGGAGTTGTTCTGTTTCATACGGATATTGTTAAGCCAGGTGCTTTTCAACCACGGATTTGCACCAATTCGACCGACATACATTTCTATTCCCCCAAAGGATGCTTGCATATGAAAATTTCTACATAAGTATTTATCGGTTGATTTTTGCAAAAGTAAAGAGGTCTCATACCGCTAGCCGGATCGTTTTCCAACACCGAAGACCGCAGAAATTGTAAAAGGCGCATGATGGCCTGCTGCCTCAATGGCGGATAAAAAAGCATAGAAAGAACGCGTCGGGACAAGAAATAGGGCTGTACTGTGGCTATACAGTGACGATAAAAAGCATATAAAGGCATTTGGAATATAAATTCATATTATCTCTTGCGAATATTTGCCGATGGAGCAAATAAGAGCAGTTATGGAGGTGAGATTTATGCCGATAACACCAGTTCCTTCTACACCGTATACCGGTGTGATTGATACCGGAAGCAAACGGTATCAGGTGGCAAAAGCAATGCTCGACCAAGGGAAAACGGTAAAATCCGAGGCACAGGAAAAGTATGAAGAGAAGCTGGAGGAGCTTCGCGCATTGCTCAGAATGCTTGGCAAGGATACAGCGATTGTAGATGAAATGGCCAAGCTCTATGAAGGGGATGAGGAACTTGCCATCCGTAATATCATGGGCCGGCTGGATGAAGATGGGGATATTGTGAATTGTTATGGGGTATCAGGTATGGATGTCACAGGAAAAGACCCCTCTACATGGCGGCAGATCATTGATATTCCGGAAGCTGCCCGGCAGGATATGTTTGATACGACGCTTCGAGAATACATCCGGGATCGCGGCATGGGCAGCGGGGATACAGACCGAACCGCTGTTTTTACCCGCTATCAGTTAAGTGTGAAAAAGTCCGACCGCCTGATGGGGACATGGACCTTGGAGCAATATGAGAGGTGCTATAATCGTGCGTTTTACAGCATCGTAAAAGAAGCAAATCCAGACTGGCAGCCGGGGCAGAAATTTGATTCCAGCATTCTCGATGGGGTGACGAGAGAGGACGTGGAACGCCGGATTGTCCAAACGGGTGTGGGCTCGTTGTCGCTGACCAGTGGGAATGCGGTCAACATGAAAGTGTAGGATGGAAAAACGCAAAAAATGCAGCAATCATCGGGAAGAAGGCCAAACGGCCGGAATGCGGTGCCAAGTGGCATAGAAACGGCAAGCTCTATCAATGGTGCCCCCCGAAAATAATAAGCTTTTCAGGGAGAGAATAAGATGAAGGTCATCTGCTTTGGCGATTCCAATACCTATGGCTATGATCCCCGCTCCTGGCTGGGAGGACGTTATGGCGCGGACAGTCGCTGGGTGGACATTATGGTTGCCGAAACCGGCTGGACGGTCTGCAACTGGGGAGAGAACGGGCGGGGAATTCCTGCAACAGCACCCGAATTTCCCGCGGATACCGATCTGCTCATCCTCATGCTGGGCACCAACGATCTGTTGCAAGGCTGCAGTCCGGACGCCGCCGCCGGGAAGCTGGAGCGGTTTCTCTCCGGTTTGCGGCTGGATCGGAATAGAATCCTGCTGATCGCACCGCCGCCCTTGTCCTTGGGGGAATGGGTGCCGAACCAACAGCGGATAGCAGATTCTCGTACTTTCGCCCAGTACTGCCGGGCCCTTGGCGGACGGTTGGGGATCCGCTTTGCCGACGCTGGACGGTGGGACATCTCTCTGGCCTACGACGGTGTACATTTCACCGAGCAAGGCCATAAGGCCTTTGCTGCCGGACTCCTGAAGATGCTGCAATGAAACGGATTGTGCGGTACGTCACGCCCAGAACCCGCATTATGACAATGTGGGGGGAAGCAGCGGTTGGCTGGGTGAGGCGGAGTCGCAAAATGGGATAGCTTTCCTATCCTGATCCAAAGTTTCTGACGAGACAAGTGATGCGGAGTGCATTTTCGGATCGAAGATCCGCTTGAAAGCACGCCGCATTCTTGTTTGCAAACGCATCCGGCGATGGCATTCGGAGCGAAACCGACTGCATTCCCAGCCTTGCGCCTGCATCCCGACACTTTGAAGCCATTGCTGCCCGCTGGCCGGGGCTTGTTCCTCCCTGCAGAACCATGTATAATGGAAGGGAACAGGAAAACGGAAAAGGGGTACCACCATGCGCATTCTCATGTTGGGCAACAGCTTGACTTTTGCCAACCATATGCCGCAGATGCTGGCGGAATTGACCGGTGCGGAAGTGATCCATCACACCCGGGGCGGAGCGCGGCTGTCGGAACAGCTGAACCCCAAGACCAAACTGGGCGCCCGGACACAGGCGGCATTGGCAGACGAGCATTGGGACTATGTGGTGCTGCAAGAGATGAGCCACGGCCCGATCACTGCGCCAAAGCGGTTTTTTTCCAGCGTGGAGCAGCTGTGCAAACAAATCCGGGAACATGGGGCAGTGCCGATTCTCTATGCTACTTGGGCGTACCGGAAGGGTGGGGCCAAGCTGGCGGCAAAGGGTTGGGACTACGACGAGATGGCGCGTAAATTGTCCGAGGAATATCATAAGGCGGCAGAGGAGAATCATGCCCGGATTGCCGATGTGGGGCAGCGCTTTTACGAGTTGTCCGAGAGGCAGGACCTGTACGCTGCCGATGGCGTTCACCCCAATGTATTTGGCTCCCGCATCGCGGCGGAAACCATTGCGGCAGTGATTCAACCATATAAGGAGAAACAAGTATGATTCGGGAAATCTGCAAAGACGAAACTTTTCTGGCCCAGAAAGCCGAGCCTGCTACACCGGCAGACCTGCAAATTGCGGCTGATCTGCTGGAAACACTGGAGCATCACAAGGCGGGGTGTGTCGGCATGGCGGCCAACATGATTGGTGTGAACAAGCGGATCATTGCTTTTGATAACGAGGGGAAATACATGGTCATGTTCAACCCGGAGATCATCAAAAAGTCCGCACCCTACGATGCGCAGGAGGGCTGCCTTTCCCTTACCGGCACACGTTCGGCAAAACGCTGGCAATCCATCAAAGTGCGCTGGCAGAATGAGAAATTTCAGGAGCGGGTGAAAACCTTCACCGGCTGGGCGGCGCAGATCATCCAGCATGAGATTGACCATTGTGAGGGCATCATCATCTGAGGGGGAATGGCCATGTTTGAACATAAAGTTGCGGTCGTTACCGGCGGCGCCAAGGGCATCGGCAAGGCCATTGCAGAGGAATTCCGCAAAGCGGGCGCCAAAGTGTGCGTTATTGATATTCTGCCAAACGACTACTATGTAGGCGATCTGGCCGACCGGACGGTTTTGGAGGATTTTGCCCGCAAGGTCATTGCGGACTACGGCCATGTGGATTATCTGGTCAACAACGCCCTGCCGCTGATGCAGGGCATCGACGAATGCACCTATGACGCGTTCAACTACGCGCTGCGGGTGGGGGTGACAGCCCCCTTTTATCTGACAAAGCTGTTTGCGCCCCATTTTGCACCCGGTGCAGCCATTGTGAATATCTCTTCTTCCCGCGATCGGATGAGCCAGCCGCAAACCGAAAGCTACACGGCGGCAAAAGGCGGCATTTCGGCTTTGACCCATGCTTTGGCGGTGAGTCTGGCGGGAAAAGTGCGGGTAAACTCCATCTCACCCGGCTGGATTGACACCGATTACACCGTGTATGAGGGGCCGGACGCAGAACAACAGCCCGCCGGACGGGTGGGCAACCCGTTGGATATCGCCAATATGGTACTGTATCTGTGTTCGGACAAGGCCGGTTTTATCATGGGGGAGAACATCTGCATTGATGGCGGCATGACGCATATGATGATTTATCACAACGACTTTGGCTGGACGCTGGGAGGGGATGGGCGGTGAAAACCGCGATCTGTTAAGACGTCCTGCCCTGTGGTCATGTCGGCTAAGCGCGGGACGCCGAATGCCATTCTCCACGGCGGCGACATATAACGCACACAGCGCAGCGTCAATGCTTGGAAACGAGGCGAGGGGATCCGACTGCCGTTGGACAAGGGGGCATAGCCCTTTCGCGGCGTTGCCAGACCATAAGCCCAAACAGTAGAAAAATGCTTCCTGAACGGAGATGGCAATGATGGTTGCCACGAGTCAGGAAGCATTTTTTATACCCGTTCCAGCAGGGAAACAACAAAGATGCCGGCGGTTCTGGCAGTGCCGTGGGGTGTTATCCGAACAGCACCGAGCCAAACGAAACCAGCAGCGCGGTCAGCAGGCCGGCAACGCCGATGGCAAGGCCGCTCATGGCGCCCTCGGTTTCCCCCAGTTCGAGCGCACGCGATGTACCGACTGCGTGCGCTGCTGTGCCAATCGACAGCCCCATCTGCACCGGATTGCGTACACCAATGCACTTGAGGAAGGTCGGCAGCAGGATGGCGCCGACGATGCCGGTGAATACCACCGCGATGGCGGTGATTGGGGCAAGGCCGCCCAGCATTTCGGAAAGCGCAACGGCAATCGGCGTGGTGACCGACTTGGGCACAAGCGCTCGGGTGGTCAGATCGGACAGGCCGAACAGCCGACTGAACAGCAGCACGCTCAGGATGGAGGTGAGCGACCCCACCAGTGCGCCCGCGAGGATGGGCACCAGGTTTTTGCGCAGCACATCCAGCTTGCGGTAGATCGGTACGGCAAGCGCGACCGTCGCCGGGGTCAGGAAGAAGGCGATCAGCTGCCCGGCGCTTTCATATGTTTGGTAGGTGGTGCCGGTCGCAACCAGCAGCACGCCCACCAGCAGGGCGGCGATCAGCAGCGGATTGCAAAGCGGCGAGCCGGTCTTTTGCTGGATTTTGACACCCAGCGCATAACAGCCGATGGATAGCGCCATCCAGAAGGTGGAGGAGGAAAGCAGTTCAGTCATGGTCAAACGCCTCCTCGCTTTCGCGGTTCTGCAAGCGGAATACAATGTGTACGGTGAAGGCTGTTGCAGCGGCCGTACACAGCGTAGTCAGGATACAGACGGCCAGAATGGCCAAGATTTCGCTTTTGATCTGTGCGAAGATCTCCAGCACGCCCAGACAGGCGGGCAGGAAGAAAAACGCCATGTTTTGCAGCAGGAAATCCGCCGTATGCTCCACATGGTGCAGCCGGATGGGACCAAAGATCAACAACAGGAGCAGCAGTGTCAGCCCAAGCACATTGCTGGGCAGCGCACCGCGCAGCAGAATGGAAAGCGCGTCGCCTGCGACGCAGCAGGCGAGCAGTACGCCCAGTTGCTTGATGTAGTTCAAGGGGTTTCGTCTTCTTTCTCGGTTTCGTAGTCTGCGGTCATGGCGGCCAGCAAGGTCCGGTAAACCGCCTCCGCGTTGTTTTTGAAAGTGCGTTCCAGCATGGCAGCCTGCCCGCGGCTGACCACAGCCATTTCGATGGCAAATACCTGCTCCATTTCCATGCGGACGGTCAGGTCGTTGGGCGCGTGTTCGGTCACCACCGTGTGGATTGCCGCATCCCGCCGGATCTGGCGCACCACCCGCAAGGCGGAACGCTGTGCTGCTTCGCGCACCGGGTAGGGCAGCTGCTTTTCGAACACGCGGATGGCCTCGCGGCCTTTGTCCGTGATCTGGTAGGCAGGTTCGGTTTCACCGGGCACTTCCGCAATGTGGCCGGTGGGTAGCATTTCATAAAATGCCTCGCTCAGCTCGAAATAGCCAAAGCCTTCGTCGCACCAGGTCGTCAGGTCAACGACCGTGCTGAAGCTGACCGGAAAGGGCAGCAGATCCATGGCGAACAGGATGAGAAATTTGATGTCCTCCTTGGAGTGGATAAAGCCGTGACGGACCATGTGTGCAAGCCTCCCTTGTGAGCAAAATTGCATTGAGTAGTATACCCCAAAAAGCAGGAAAAAGCAATCGGCTGAGCGGACAAGGATAGATGCCTTGTGGCGGTTTTCCTTTGTCTGTTTTTGACGGAAAACCGCACAAAGAACGGGCGAACGGATGTACGATTTTTGGCAGAGGGCTCGGCAAAAACCGGTTGAACAACCAAGGCGTGCGCGGTATAATGAAATGAAAAGACGGAAACTATCGCAACAGGAGAGAAATACATGCCGGAAGTTGTTTTGCGCGCCGCGGAAGAGAGCGATGCGGCGGAAATGCTGGCGCTGTACGCGCCGTATGTGATCCAGACCACCGTGTCGAGCGAATATGAGCCGCCCACGCTCGAGCAATTCCTTGGGCGGATGCGCACCTATGGGGAGCGCCTGCCGTGGCTCGTGTGTACGATTGACGGGGAGGTGGTCGGTTACGGCTACGCTTCGCCCCACCGTACCCGCGCGGCCTATCAGTGGTCGGTCGAGACGTCGATCTATGTTGCACAGGAGTGGCACCGGCATGGCATTGCAGGCGCCATCTATGCGGCACTGTTTGAACTGCTTGCCATGCAGGGATACTATAACATCTATGTCGGTATCACGTCGCCAAACGAGCGGTCGATGAAATTCCACAAGGCGATGGGATTTATCATCTCGGGTGCCTATCAGGAGAGCATGTACAAGTTCGGCCAGTGGCGGGATGTGCTGTGGATGGGCAAGAGCCTGCGCCCGCATGAGGGCGAGCCGCAGCCGACCGTCCCGTTCCCGGAGATCAAGGACAGCCCGCTCGTTGCCCGTGCGCTGCGGCAGGCTGAGCAGCGGATTCATCTGTAACACCAAAGGAGGCCGGCCGCATGGCGGAGCAACTGCATCAAAACCATCGGGAACGCGTGCTGGAGAAGTTCCGCCGCTTCGGGCTGGACGTGTTCAGCGACCATGAGGTGCTCGAGCTTCTGCTGTTCTTCGCCATCCCGCGCGTGGACACCAACCCGACCGCGCATCGGTTGCTGGAACGCTTCGGTTCGCTGCACGCGGTGCTGGAAGCGCCGGTCGAACAGCTATGCGAGGTGCAGGGCATCGGGCCGCGTTCGGCAGACCTGCTCAAGTTGTCGTTTGCCTTGTGTGCGCGCTATCAGCAGGATGTGGCCAAGAGCGAACGGCACAGTGATAAACTCAACAGCTATGAAAAAATCGGAGAGTACTTTGTGCCGCAGTTTGCAGGTGAGCAGGATGAGGTGCTGCTGGCTGCGTATCTGGATGGGGCGGGCCGCGTGATCAAGTGCGAGGAAATTGCCCGCGGCGGACATGCCCATGTGCCGGTGGACGCGTACAAAATCGCCAGCGGCGCGCTGATCTGCCATGCTGCGGGCGTAGCAGTCGCGCACAACCACCCGAACGGAACGGCGACACCGTCCGAACAGGACATGCTTGCCACGCGGCGGCTCGAGCAGACGCTCGCCGGGCTGGGGCTGGAATTGGTGGATCACTGCGTCGTGGCACGCGGGAAATATGTGTCGATCTGTAAGTTGCGTGCCGGCCGGATGGGGCAGAGGAGGTAGGATATGCCGGATTTTCAAATTGTAAGCGAATATAAAATGGCGGGCGACCAGCCGGAAGCGGTCGCAAAGCTGGTTGAAGGCATCAACAACGGCCTGACCGAGCAGACCCTGATGGGCGTGACCGGCTCGGGCAAGACCTTCACCATGGCCAACATCATCGAGCAGACCCAGCGGCCGACGCTGGTGCTCGCGCATAACAAGACGCTCGCCGCGCAGCTCTGCACCGAGCTGCGGGAGTTTTTCCCGCATAACGCGGTCGAGTATTTTGTCTCGTATTATGACTATTATCAGCCCGAGGCGTATATCGCCTCGACCGATACCTATATTGAAAAAGATTCGGCCATCAATGACGAGATCGACCGTTTGCGCCATTCGGCGACCTCGGCGCTTTCCGAGCGGCGCGATGTGATTATCGTCTCGTCCGTGTCGTGCATCTATTCGCTGGGCGACCCGATTGATTATAAGAAAATGGTCATTTCGCTACGCCCCGGCATGGAAATCAGCCGCGAAACGCTCATCCA
Organism: uncultured Agathobaculum sp.; assembly: GCA_944376955.1. GTDB lineage: Bacteria > Bacillota > Clostridia > Oscillospirales > Butyricicoccaceae > Agathobaculum. Next base: position 10,210 of record CALWEB010000108.1, read on the forward strand.
CCGGCTGATTGATATCCAGTATGAGCGCAACGATATCGCCTTTGAACGCAACCGCTTCCGCGTGCGCGGCGATACGGTCGAGATTTGGCCGGTATACTCGGACGAGGATGTGGTGCGCATCGAGTTTTTCGGGGACGAAATCGACCGTATCAGCCGCATCAATCCATTGACCGGTGTGGTGTTGGGCGAATTGGGGCACACGGCCATTTTCCCGGCGAGTCACTATGTCACCCCAAAGGACAAATTGCAGGCCGCCATTCAGGATCTCGAGGAGGAACTCCAGCAGCGCATTCAATACTTTGAGGAGAACGGCAAGCTGATCGAAGCGCAGCGCATTGCGCAGCGAACGCGGTACGACATTGAAATGCTGCAGGAGATCGGCTTTTGCAGCGGCATTGAGAACTATTCGCGCGTGCTGTCCCGCCGGGCGCCGGGGTCTGCGCCGTTTACCCTGATCGACTACTTTCCGAAGGATTTCCTGCTGATCGTGGACGAGAGCCACGTCACGCTCCCGCAGGTGCGCGCCATGTACCATGGCGACCGCGCCCGCAAGGAAAGCTTGGTGGAAAACGGCTTCCGCCTGCCTTCGGCCTATGATAACCGCCCGCTTAACTTCGACGAGTTCAACGAGCGATTGAACCAGATCGTCTACGTTTCGGCCACGCCCGGCGAGTACGAGCTGTCGCGCTCGGGGCAGGTGGTCGAGCAGGTCATCCGCCCGACCGGCCTGCTTGATCCCGAGGTGGTTGTGCGTCCGGTCGAGGGGCAGATCGACGACCTGATTGGTGAAATCAACGCGCGCACCGCGAAAGGCGAGCGCGTGTTGGTCACCACCCTGACCAAAAAGATGGCGGAGGATTTGACCGGCTACCTCGAAACCGCGGGCATCAAGGTGCGCTATATGCACCACGACGTAAAGACGATCGAGCGGCAGGAGCTCGTGCGCGACCTGCGTCTGGGCGTGTTCGATGTACTGGTCGGCATCAACCTGCTGCGTGAGGGGCTGGATATCCCCGAGGTGTCGCTCGTTGCCATCCTCGACGCGGACAAGGAAGGCTTTTTGCGCTCGGAGACTTCACTTATCCAGACGATTGGCCGCGCTGCGCGCAACGAACACGGCATGGTTGTACTGTACGCGGACAGCATCACGCCTTCCATGCGCCGCGCGATGGACGAGACCGAGCGCCGCCGCGCCTTGCAGGATGCGTTCAATAAAGCGCACGGCATTACGCCAAAATCGGTGCGGAAAAAGGTGCAGGACGTCATCGAAATCACATCCAATGTGCCGACGAGCAGCAAGAAGAAGCTGCGCACCAAGGGCGAAAAGCAGCAGGAGATCGCCCGCCTGACCAAACAGATGAAGGAAGCGGCCAAAATGCTGGAATTCGAGATCGCGGCGCAGCTGCGTGACCAGATCCGGGCATTGGAGGAAGGAAAATGAGGATTTTCACGCTCATGGAGGATACCGCGTGCGCGCCGGAGTTTGTCTGCGAGCATGGCTTGAGCTTTTATATCGAAACAAGCGGTCGCAAGCTGTTGTTTGACATGGGGCAGACCGATCTGTTTTTGCAAAACGCTGCGGCGCGCGGCATTGACCTGTCGGCAGTGGATACCGCGTTTGTTTCGCACGGGCACTACGACCACGGTGGCGGACTGGCCGCGTTTTTAAAAATCAACGACCATGCACCGGTGTATGTGCAGGAAAAGGCATTTGAGCCACATTTTTCTCATAAGCCGGAGGGCATCAAGAACATCGGTTTGGACACGGCGCTGGCTGCCAATCCGCGTTTGCGGCGCGTGAGCGGCGTAACGCAGATTGACGAAGCACTGACCCTGTTTTCCGACATCACGGGTGCAGACTGCGTCCCACAGGGCAACCGCACGCTGTACGAGCGGGAGGACGGGCAATACGTTCCCGACCGCTTCCAGCACGAGCAAAGCCTGATGGTACGCGAAGGGGACAAGGCTGTGCTGTTTACCGGCTGCGCCCACCGCGGCGTGATCAACATCTGCGCGCGGGCCAAGGAACTGCTCGGCCGCGACCCGGATGTGGTCATCGGCGGGATGCACCTGTTCAGCCCTTCCACCGGCAAAAGCGAGCCGGATGAGAACATCTGCGCTGTCGGTGAGCGACTCGCAAACACACAGAGCCGTTACTACACCTGCCACTGCACCGGCCCGCACGCCTATGACGTGCTGCGGGAAACACTCGGGGAGCGCATCGTGTTCCTGTCTGCAGGCAGTATGGTGGAAATATAAACGCGGCATGATAACGGATAGAGATTATGACAAAGTGAGGATGAAGCAGAAAAAGCTATGCAGGAATATATTCATGTCAAGGGTGCGCGTGAGCACAACCTGAAAAACATTGATATCAAAATCCCGCGCGACAAGCTGGTCGTCCTGACCGGCCTGTCCGGCTCGGGCAAATCGTCGCTGGCGTTCGACACGATCTACGCCGAGGGCCAGCGCCGCTATGTCGAGTCGCTGTCCAGCTATGCGCGGCAGTTTCTGGGGCAGATGGACAAGCCGGATGTGGACTACATCGACGGCCTGTCGCCCGCCATTTCGATCGACCAGAAAACCACCTCGCAGAACCCGCGCTCGACGGTCGGTACGGTCACCGAGGTTTACGACTACATGCGCCTTTTGTGGGCGCGCATCGGCACGCCGCACTGCCCCAAGTGCGGCAAGGAGATCCACCAGCAGACGATCGACCAGATCATCGACCGGCTGATGGCGTTGGAGGAAAAAACGCGCGTGCAGATCCTCGCGCCGGTCATCCGCGGCAAAAAGGGCGAACATGTCAAGGTGCTCGAGGACGCCCGGCGGCAGGGCTATGTCCGTGTGCGGGTGGACGGCGAAATGCGCGACCTTGCCGAGGAGATCAAGCTGCAAAAGACCAAAAAACACAACATCGAGATCGTGGTGGATCGCATTGCCATCCGCGCGGATATCCGCAGCCGCCTGACCGACTCGGTGGAAACCGCATCGGCGCTGTCGGGCGGTCTGGTGATCGCAGATGTGGTCGGCGGTGAGCCGATTTCCTTTTCGCAGAACTACGCCTGTGAGGACTGCGGCATTTCCATTGAGGAACTTTCGCCGCGCATGTTTTCGTTCAACAACCCCTATGGCGCGTGTCCGGTCTGCACCGGCCTTGGGATGCAGATGCGCGTCGATCCCGACCGCATCCTGCCCAATCGCAAGCTGTCCATCCGGAAGGGTGCGATCCGTGCATCCGGCTGGGGCAGTGCCGAACCGGGGACGATTGCAGGCATGTACTTTACTGCGCTCGGCAAAAAGCACGGCTTTACGCTGGACACCCCGATTGAGGAGATGAGCGATGCCGCGGTACACGAACTGCTGTACGGCACAGGGGACGAGCCGCTCGAACTCTCGGTCAGCCGCGTGTCGGGCGGCGTGATGCGCCAGCCGTTTGAAGGCATCGTGTGCAACCTCGAACGCCGCTACAAGGAGACCTCAAGCGACTACGCGCGCAGCGAAATCGAGGAGTGCATGAGCGAAATCCCCTGTCCCGCGTGCCACGGCCGCCGTCTGCGGCCTGAGGTGCTTGCGGTGACGGTCGGCGGACTGAACATCGCAGAGTTTTCGGAAAAGTCGGTGGTCAAGGCGATGGAGTTCCTGCACACCTTGCAGCTGACCGAAATGCAGCACAAGATCGGTGACCGCGTCATTAAGGAGATCATGGACCGGCTGGGCTTTTTGCAGTCGGTCGGGCTGGAATACCTGACGCTGTCGCGCTCGTCCGGCACGCTGTCGGGCGGCGAAAGCCAGCGCATCCGGCTTGCCACCCAGATTGGCTCGTCGCTGATGGGCGTGCTGTATATTCTGGACGAGCCGTCCCTCGGCCTGCACCAGCGCGACAACGACAAGCTGTTGGCGACCCTCAAACGCCTGCGTGACCTTGGTAACACGCTGATCGTGGTGGAGCACGACGAGGACACCATGCTCGCAGCCGATCACATTGTGGATATCGGCCCGGGCGCCGGGCGAAACGGCGGCGAGGTGGTATTCGAGGGCAAAGTGGATGATCTGCTGAAAAGCGAAACATCAATCACCGGGCAGTACCTTTCCGGACGCAAGTGCATCCCGGTGCCCGCGGTGCGCCGCAAGGGCAACGGCAAAAAACTCACGGTTAAGGGCTGCGCGGTCAACAACCTCAAACACACGGATTTCACCATCCCGCTCGGCACGTTTACTTGCGTGACCGGCGTGTCCGGTTCGGGCAAATCCTCGTTTGTCAACGAGATTTTGTACAAAAAGCTTGCCGCCGAACTCAACGGCGCCAAGACGCGCGCGGGCGCACACGATAAATTCATCGGCCTTTCCTATCTCGACAAAGTCATCGACATCAACCAGTCGCCCATCGGGCGCACGCCGCGCTCCAATCCCGCGACCTATACGGGCGTATTTAACGACATCCGTGAGTTGTTCGCCAGAACGGCAGACGCCAAGGCGCGTGGCTATGGGCCGAGCCGGTTTAGTTTTAACGTTAAGGGCGGCCGGTGCGAAGCCTGCGCGGGCGATGGCCTCTTGAAGATCGAAATGCACTTCCTGCCGGATGTGTACGTGCCCTGCGACGTGTGCAAGGGCAAGCGGTACAACAAGGAAACGCTCGAGGTGCGCTACAAAGGCAAGAACATCTATGAAGTGCTGGACATGACGGTGGACGAAGCGTGCGAGTTTTTTGCCAACGTCCCCAAGATCGCGCGGCGGCTGGAAACCATGCGCGAGGTTGGACTGGGGTACGTCAAACTCGGCCAGTCGTCCACGACCTTGTCCGGCGGCGAGGCACAGCGCGCCAAGCTTGCCACCGAGCTTTCCAAGCGTTCGACCGGCAGGACCATCTATATCCTCGACGAGCCGACCACCGGCCTGCATGTGGCGGACGTACACAAGCTGGTCGATGTGTTGCAAAAGCTGGTCGATGCAGGCAATACCGTGGTCGTCATCGAGCACAATCTGGATGTGATCAAGACCGCGGATTATATCCTCGACCTCGGTCCTGAGGGCGGCGACGGCGGCGGCCGTCTGGTGGTCGCCGGTACGCCGGAAGAGGTCGCAGCCTGTCCGGATTCCTACACCGGACAGTACCTCGGACGGATGTTGGAACGGCAAAACACAGCGAAAACAGAAGAATAAGGCGGTTTTTGGAGCAAAAAAAGCGGGCATTCCCATGCGGAATGCCCGCTTTTGACAATTTGCATAAAAATGTTGAGCTTTGTGGCGTGTTTTGGTATAATAATGGTAATATAAAATAAATGAGGGAGTCATATGAAAACAAAGCGATGGGTGATCGCTGATCCCGCCGAGGAGCGCGTGCGCGCCTTGTCCGACGCGGGCGGCTATGCCCCGCTGACCGCAGCCGTCCTTGTGGCGCGCGGGATTGATACGCCGCAGGCCGCGGCGGCGTATCTGAGCTGTGATACATCCGGCCTGCATGACCCGTTCCTGCTGGCCGATATGGACAAAGCCGTCGCGGTTATCCGTGGCGCGATAGCGCGCGGCGAGCATATTGTGGTATATGGGGACTATGATGTGGATGGCGTGACCGCCACCTGCACACTGGTGGATTATCTGCGCAGCTGCGGTGCCCAGTGCGAATATTATATCCCCAACCGCCTGCGGGAGGGGTATGGCCTGTCCCGTGCTGCGATGGAGCAGCTCTATGAGCAGGGCACCCGCCTGCTCATCACGGTCGATTCCGGCATCACGGCGGACGAGGAGATTGCCGTCGCGCGCGAATTGGGGATGCAGGTGGTCATCACCGACCACCACGAGTGCCACGATGCGCTGCCCGCAGCGGATGCGGTGGTCGATTACAAGCGGCCGGACTGCACCTATCCGTTTGAAGCGCTGGCGGGCGTGGGCGTGGCGTTCAAGCTGATCTGCGCGCTGGAGGGCAATGCGGAAGTCGTGCTGGAGCGGTATGCCGATCTGGTGGCCCTGGGCACGGTAGCGGATGTGATGCCCATTACGGGCGAAAACCGCATCATTGTGGCCGCAGGCCTGAAGAAAATGGCCGAGACCGGCAACGTCGGCTTGGAAATGCTGCTGCGCGAGGCGGGGATGAAACACAAACGCCTGACCTCGTCCACCATCAGCTTTGTGCTGGCGCCGCGCATCAACGCGGCGGGACGGATGGGGCGCGCGGAACTGGCTGCCGAACTGTTTCTGACGCATGACCCGGTGCGTGCGCAGGCGCTCGCGGCACAGCTTTGCGAGCAGAACAAGTTGCGGCAGAACGAGGAAAACCAGATTTTGACGCAGGCGCTGGCTCGTCTGCGTAAGGAATACAATCCGCTGGAGGATAAGATCATCGTGCTGGCGGAAAAAGGCTGGCACCACGGCGTGATCGGCATTGTTTGCTCACGCCTGTGCGACCGGTACGGCTGTCCGGTCGTGCTGATTTCGCTCGACGAGGACGGCACGGGCAAGGGCTCGGGCCGCTCAGTGGGTGGGTTCAACCTGTTCGACGCGCTGACCTCGTGCGAGGACTTGCTCGAACGCTACGGCGGGCACGCGCTTGCCGCCGGCCTGACCGTGGATGCCGACAAGGTCGATACGCTGCGCGAGCGTCTGCGCGCTTATGCGGAGACCCATGTCACCATGGCCGAATTGGTGCCGCAGCTGCACATTGACTGCATGGTGCGCCCGGAGTGGCTGACCGAGGAGAATATCGGGGCGCTTTCGGTGCTGGAACCGTATGGGATGCGCAATGCCGAGCCGGTGTTCTGCATGAAGGACATGGTAGTGGAGGATATCACGCCCATCTCGTCCGACCGGCATGTGCGCATGACGCTCATCAAGGATGGCGTGCGCTTTTCTGCGATTTGGTTTGGCACAGGCGCGGGCGGATTGGGTTTTGTGGAAGGAAACTATGTCGATGCCGCCTTCCATCTGGAGATCAATGAATTTCGCGGCCGCCGCACGGTGCAGCTGACGCTGTGCGACGCGCAGCTGAGCGATTGCGAGCATCTGGCCGACCAGAAGCTGCTCAACGTGTACAATACCTATATGGCCGACGGGCCGCTGACCGCGCGCGAGGCGCGCCTGCTGCTGCCTGACCGCAAGGATCTGGTGGCGGTGTGGCGGCACATTGTGTGCCGCGCGGAGGACGGCCGCCTGTCCGTGCCGGACGGCGCACTTTCGCGTCGCGTGGCGTGGGAGAGCCGCCGCGATATCAATATCGGCAAGCTGTTCGTGTGTCTGGACGTATTTTCCGAGTCCGGGCTGATCAGCTATCATTTCAAAGAAGGGATGCTCAACATCCTGCTCAAGCCTTACGAAGGTAAGGCGGATATATCCGGTTCGGTCGTTCTGGCCACGCTGCAAAGCATGGCGGGTTAACGGAATGGGGGAACGAAGTATGCAAAACAAACTGGATTTTTTAATCGAGCGCGTGCAAAAGCAAAAT